>CBESZZ010000046.1:0-12205 GCA_965534055.1 uncultured bacterium
CGGTACTCACGGTCCAATGCGCGGGTGTCGGCGAAGTACACGAGGGCGCCGGAGACCGGTTCGCCGCTGGGGTCCGTGACCAAGACCCAGGGGCCATCACGATCTGCCGCCAGAGTTGGTCCGGCTTGCAACGGAAGATCCCCAAGATCGAGCTCCTCGCGGTTGATCGACTCCTCTTCGTCCTCATTCAGCGAGCCGGCGACCGGCTCCGCGCCGAATGCTGAGCTCATCGAGGCGTCCGCGGCAGTGACCCCGCTGGGTGGGGGTGCGCTCTCCCCGCCGAAGCCAAACGAGAATACCAGCAGGGCGCCAACCAAAGCCAAGCCAACCAGTACCCAAACTCCGGCAGCCCCTGCGGCCGGGTCGGTTTTTGCGTGAGCTAGCGACTGGCAGCCGGAGGGCCGGTCTGCGTGACCTATAGATCGCTGCAGCGGAGAGGAGGTGTGCGCCATGGCGTCGCCCGATCGAAGATTCGCTCACCCGCAGCCCAGGCGTCTGGGCTACCGATTCGCCGATAGGTCCGGTCGCGGTGCGAGCGCGAAAGGGGGGGGATGCCGGACCGTGACAGTGTCGCGCAAGAGGGCCATTGCGCCAAGTGCGCCGCACCGGGTTTGGCCTCCCTGCGGTCCCGCGGTAGACCTTGCGCTGTGAACCATTCCTCCGAACCCTCGTCTCGCGCCGCGGCGCCCGATGACACCGAACCTCTAGACCCAGTGACCAGCCGTGTGGCGCTATCTGCCCTGCGGTTGTTGGCTGGGACAGTCCCCAAGAAGCGGCTGCAGGCGTTGCGCCAAACTGTGGACAAGGCCGGTGGGGAGTATCCCTGGGAACGGGTCACCGACGCGCTGAACGCGGAGCCGGCCGAGCAGCAGCAGCTGGTGCAGCAGGGACTGCGTGCACAGCGAGATTGGATTTTGCGAGAGGGGCGTGAAACGCCAAAAGCCAGTATGAAGTCGCGTGGTAAAGGCTTTATGGCAAGGCTGTTAGGTCGCTTGATATTCTTCGCGCTGATCCTTCTGGTGGCGGTGATTCTGCTCATTCTGCTGAAGGCGCGATGGCCCGATTTGGACATCTACGGGCCTCTTCCGTGGCTTCGAGAGACCTTTCCACGGCTCTTTGGACCGGGGTGAAAAAGTGTGGGGAAGGTGTTGAATCTTCCCGCACATGGGGCATCCTTGAGTGTCTTGGAAGTGTGACAGCCCGCCCGCTGGATCATTTTCAAGAACTGTCGTCTCATCGAGAGCCGGGATCCCGAGTCTGACCAACTCGCCTAGCCGAAGACACCGGTTCGCCGGTGTCGGGAAACATCCGATGGGAACGGCGGCAACGATGAAGCTGCGGGGTGGAGACCAGTATCCCCTCCCTAACCGCCCTCTCCATTCCGTAGGGTTCATCCTTCGGGCCTCAGTTCTGACCGGCTGAGGCCCGATCCTTTTTAACAGCCTGGTGTCTGGCAAATCCCTCCGCGTGCTGCGGTCGGCGGACCCAGGGTGTACACCGGTCATTGTCATGAACCACCGTCCCTCCTTTCGACGCAGCGGCCCACCTGGGGTTCGGGGCTCGGGTTCATCGACTGGCCCAGAGCTGGGTTTCCAGAGTCGCGAGGCCGGCAGCGGTTCGATCGGCCCGTTCACCCACGCGCAGATCCAGCATCTGATGAAGACGGAGTTCGCGCGCGCGCGGCGCTACGGCTTCCCAATCACGTGCTTGTTGGTCTCGATCGATCGCCAGCAGCGGCTGGTGGAGCTCTACGGTGCTGAATTGCGGGCGAAGCTTCGGCAGGAGCTTGCCGATGTCGCAGAGCAGTCCACGCGCGGCGCGGATCACCTCGGCACCGTCAATGAAGACCGCTACGTGCTGGTGCTTCCGCACACCGGCCAAGATGAGGCCGGGCTGGTCGCGGTGCGCTTGCTCGAGCGCTTCCGCGAAGTTGAAGTCGAAGTCGACGGCGTGCCCGTGAGCATTTCCCTGAGCCTCGGTCTCGCAGGCAGCGATGGTTCGGAGAAGGAAACCCTGTTCTTCGACACCCTTCTGGCCAAGGCCGAAGTGGCGCTGGAAGCCGCAATCAGTGCGGGCGGCGACCAGGTGCGAATGTTCAAGACGGGCGCCCTGCGCGGCGAGTGAGCCGCCACAACGACTAGCCGTAGCGGCTAGTTGATCACGATCGGCATGCTCGGTGCCGAGATCGCGGTGAATGGCGTGATGCCAGGAGGCGCGCCGGTCACGAAGGCCGCATAGAAGGTCAAGCCGGAGTTGGCGAGGACCGGCAGCGGTGGAATCAGAATGGCCGGGAATGCCTGGCCGTTGGCGTTGAGGACGCCGCTGCCGTTGATCATCACCCCTGCGGAGCAGCTGGGGTTCAGCGTGCAGGACAGCAAGAAGTCAGGCGTCAGGGGGACGGTGCCCCAGGGCGTGTTGAAGCCGGGGCTGGTGCCCAGGCCAAGCAGCGTGAGGTAGTTCTCGCCGGCGTTGTTCGGCGCGCGCAGGGTCAGTGCGACGAGGCCACCGGGGGTGGCGTTGCCCGTCCAGGTCACGCTGACGTCGGGGGTCACGCAGGCTCGGATGATCCAGTCGCCGCGCCAGAAGGGGCCGCCGCAGAGTGGGCCATTGCCGGGGAAGTTGAACGTCACCGGATCGACAGGGGCGCCGATGGGGGGCAGCGCGTCGATGATGTTGCGGCCGGGAACGCAGCTCGTGCTGTTGTCGATGGCCAGGTTGGAGGTGTAGCCGAACGTGCAGCTTCCAACCGCGTTGTTCAGCAGGATGCGCCAAGCGACCACCAGTTTGCCCGAACTGACGGTCACTGGGGTGGGGAGCACGAGTTCGTTGAGCGCGTGGGTGGAGATCTGCAGGTTGCTCCCCCCGTCGCTGAGGCGAAAAACGCGGGGGCCGAGGGTGTAGATGCCGTTGGGCGCCATCGTGGCGCCGTCATAGATCTCGACGTCGGCGATCGCGACCACGCCGTTGGTGCCAAACTGGTTGCCGAATAGGGCGGACACCTTTCTCACGGTGACGGTGCCGGTGAAGTCCAGCACCGACATGGCAGCCTCGTTCTCACACAGTCCCGGGACGATCGCGATGGTGGTTAGTCCCTGAGGGACGCCGGGGAGAATGTCGTTTTTCAGCAGAACGTCGCCGGGGTCACAGGTTTGTGCGGCCAGCGTCGTCGGTAGGGCTGCGGCCAGCAGCCATAGCCAAGCGAAAGGGATGAATGCGCGGCGAGTCTTCGCGCGACCTGGGAGGCAGTTGGTGTGCATGGAATTGTGAGAGAGAGCAGGAAGCCTTGGTGCTCCGGGGTCACCCCTGGATGGAGGGGATTGTGTGGCGGTGGACCCCGTGGCGTGTGGCGTGCGACACCAACCAGGTTAGGGGCAATCGCGGATCTCGGCCAGATGGTGACCCATGGACGGCAGGAGAGCGCTCCTACCGGGCCCGACCCTGTAGGTTGGTCGCAGCGCCAAGCCGCAGGGCGGCCTCCAGCTGTTCGCAATCCACTTTGACAATCGGCGCAAGTCCCCGAAAACACGGCCCATGAAAGTCCTGCTAGTCGAAGACGAAGAGACGATCGCGATCACATTGGGCGACGACCTTCGTGACGCTGAACACGAAGTCATTCACACGGCGGATGGCAAAGAGGCGGTGCGGATCCTCGGCGAACAGACGTTCGACGCGGTGATCACGGACGTTCGATTGCCTGGTGCTGATGGTCTGCAGGTTCTCAAGGCAGCCAAGGCTGCGCGGCCGCAAACCGAGGTGTTGGTGATGACCGCATTTGCGACGGTCGAAGACGCGGTTGAAGCGTTGCGCCAAGGCGCGGACGACTACATTCAAAAGCCCTTCTCGAACGATGCCGTGCTCGAGCGGATGAAGCGGGTGGCGAAACATCGCGCGGTGCTCGACGAGAACCGGCGCTTGCGCGATCAGCTCAAGGGGCAGCAAGGTGGGTTGCCCGGCGTGATCGGTCGAAGCCGACTGATGCTCGACGTGATGAAAACGGTGCGCACTGTGGCTGCGAATGACGCGTCTGTCTTGATTGAAGGCGAGAGCGGCACCGGCAAGGAGCGCATCGCGCAAGCGCTTCATCGGTTGTCGGCGCGGAAGGACAAGCCCTTCATCGCGCTGTCGTGTGGTGCGCTGCCAGAGAACCTGCTCGAGACCGAGTTGTTTGGGCACGAAAAAGGTGCGTTCACCGATGCGGGGAAGAAGCGGCGTGGTCGGTTCGAAATGGCCGACGGTGGCACCTTCTTTCTCGACGACATCGACGACATGCCCATGGCCACGCAGGTCAAACTGCTGCGCGTGATTCAGGAGCGGGAGTTCGAGCGCGTCGGCGGTGAGGAGCTGATCAAGGTCGACATTCGCATCGTGTCTGCGACGAAGGTGCCTTTGATGAAACACGTGAAGGATGGCAAGTTCCGTGAGGACTTGTTCTACCGGCTCAACGTGGTGCCCGTGCAGCTGCCGCCGCTGCGCGATCGCGATGGCGACGTGCCGCTCCTTGTGCAGCACTTCTTGGAGGCGCTCGGTGACGGACGACAGTTCACGGTCAAGACCGACGTGTTGGAAGTGATGAGTGACTACACGTGGCCCGGCAACGTGCGTGAGTTGGAAAATCGAGTTGCGCAGGCCATTGCGCTCTCCGGAACTTCGACGATCCTCAAGAAGGAGCATCTGCTGCCGGTCGACAAGGACCGTCGCGCCGCGCTCGATCCGCCGAACGAACTCGAAAGCCTGCGCGAAGTGCTCGTGCGCGCCGAGCGTGCCCACCTACAGCAGGTGTTGCGCGCGGTCGGTGGTCATCGCACCAAGGCCGCTTCGGTGCTCGGCATCAGCCGCAAGGTGCTGTGGGAGAAACTCAAAGACTATGGAATCACCTAGCGTGTTGAGACCTCTTGGAATCACGAGCTGGCTGATGCTGGTTTTGGCGACGGGTGGCGTTGCCCAGGACGTACCATCGCTGCCCGCTGGCGTCGAGAATTCAAAGTTCGGAGCGCGCACGGCGAACCAGCAGGGCGGTCTGACCAAGATCCTTTGGTGCCAAGATCGATTTGTCGCGTTGGGCGAGCCGTTCTTTGCAGCGCTGCGCGGGATGGGAGTCGACGGCGTCAACCGAACCGCGGGCGCGGATCCCGCGATGCTCGGTCCCGCAGGGTTGACCTACTACGTGGATCAACCGTCCGGTAAAGGCGTGCTGGAGCTGCGCGACGCGACCGTCGAGCCGTTGCGTCGAGGCTATGAGCGCGACCGGGACCCGCGTCTACTCATCAGGCCAAGCTGCCTCTCCGATCACGCGGTGCTTGCAGGTGCCTCCAGCCAGGCTGCAAGACTTCTCAAAGGGCTCCTCGAGTCGAACGCCGAGCCCGAGTTCTCGCCAGCGTTCATCGCGTTGAGCGATGAACCATCGTTTACGACCCACGCGAACCCGTTGGATTTTTGCGTCGGACCACATTGTGTGTCTGCCTTTCAGCGGTTTGTCGAGCGTCGCTACGAGACTTTGGAGGTGATCAACCGAGTTTATGGGGCGACGTTCACGGCCATGACGGATGTTGTTCCGACCAGCACGGATCGGGTTCGCCGACGCGAGCTCGGTGGGGTCGGGTGGCCTGCGAACCTCGCGGATTGGAACGACCATCTTGAGTTCTGCGATCGCACGTTTGCAAATGCAATTCGGGTGTTGGCCCGCGATGCGAAGCAGCATGCCCATGGAGTGCCCGTTGGGTTGACCGGGCTACAACCGCCGGCTCCCTTCGGCGGCAACGACTACGCTCGATTCCTCGGCGATCTGGAGATCTTCGAGGCCTACGACATCGGTGGAGCCCGTGAATTGGCGCGCAGTTTGGCACCCGATGCTCGCGAGTTGGTGACGCTGTTTCCGCCGCAGAATCTGCAGCCCGGCAAGGGGGCTTCACCGCGCTCTGCAGTGCGGGCCAGCTTGGGCGAAGCCTTGGCGGGTGGCGTCGATGCGGTGGTTGTGTGGAGCGCCGAAGACTGTCTGCGGGCTAAGCAAGTCGAAGGTGAGCAACCCGTGGTCGAGCGCACCTTGTACGGTGAGGCTGTTGCGGCTGGGTTCGCCGATTTGGCCAACGTGGCGCGTCACTTCGCGGGAGCTGCGGTGCAGCGTTCTCCCGTTTGGATCTTGGAGTCTCAGGCAAGTGTCCGCGCGTGGTGGATGCACGACTCGAGAGATGACGGGCCCACTTGGATTCGACGGCTCACCTCGTACGAGGCCGCGCACAGCACGTCGATGGCCGCTCGGGAGAGCTGGATTCGTCTCATCCAGGATCTTGGCCTGCAGCCGAAGCTTGTCGCCGAAGCCGACCTTGCGCGGGAGCTCACAGCGGCCCGGCGGCAGCGGCAAGGACCCGACGTCCTGATCTTGCCCGCGACCATTGCACTCGCGAACAAGAGCGCCCAGGCGATTCGTCGCTACGCGGCACAGGGCGGCACGGTGCTGTGCGATCACTCGCCGGGACTGTACGACGAACACCTCGTGCTGCGCGCGCAGCCAGTCCTTGATGAGTTCTTCGGGGTGGTGGCACGATCCGAGCGCGTCACGGATCTTTTGGTGAGTGAGGGAGAGTGGGGTCGCGGGTCGCGCATCCAGAGTGGTGGTCATGCCGCAGAAGTCGGGCTGCGCGGAGCGTTGGCTGAGCCTCAGGGGGACTTCCACGTGCACATCGAGACCCGGCAAGGTTCGGGGCGTGCCGTCTATCTCAATATGGCGGTGTGTGCGTATGCCGCGGCGCGGCTTGACCCCAGTCGAAACGATGAAGCGGCCGACTTGCGGCGGCGGGTGCGGCACGTGCTCTATCGAGCGGACGTCACTCCGACGGTCGACGTGCGTGGTGCAGGGTTGCCGACTTTGCTGTCACGCACGGTGTTGCGGGGCGTCGATGGTTCGCGGTTGTTGGCGGTTCGTTTGAACGTCGGCACCAAGTTCGATCTTGCGCAGCGTGTGGCTCGGGCGGATCCGAAACTCGAACTTTCGTTTCCGGTGCCGATGCGGCTTTGGGATGTTCGAACCACAGGCGACGACGCCGACGCCCCGGGGCAAGAGTTGGTGGGAGAGTCGCATCGCGGCGGAACGCGGTTTCGCGGCGTGCCCTTCGACGCGTTTGGCGGTGCGTTCTTCGTTGTGAAGCGCGGCGCTGTTGAGCTGCCGGCTGGTCGCGCTCGATGACCAACAAAACAATTGCTGCTGGCAAGCCCTTGGGTGACGTGTTGGGCACGCCGGTTTTCGCTGCGCTCGACGATGAGCGCCCCGATCTCTTCCTGATCTCCGACCTGCATGTTCCGGAAGGCGGCGAGGGCGTCGATGGCGCCGCGGAAAGTCGGGTCTTGCGAGGGCTCACCAGAGTCTTGGAAGCTGCGGAAGCTCGCGCGGCGACGGCGCGCGTGTGGATTCTCGGTGACCTGTTCGAGAGCTTCGTGAGCTGGAAGCAGAGTCGCGTCGGAGTCTGGCGCGTTGTCGCGGAGCGACTGGCCCACACCGTAGATGCGGGGGTGCCCGTCACGATTCTGCACGGCAACCGCGACTTCATGTTGGACGAGCGATGGGGGCGTGCAACCGGTGCCCGAGTGCTACCGGGGGGTGGGTTGCTTCGATTCGGCGAGCGCACTTTGCTGGTGCTGCACGGCGACGAGCTGTGCGTGAACGACTTGCCCTACCAAAAAGCCAAGCGCTGGCTGCGCAGCCCGGTGACCAAGGCAATGCTGCGGCGGTTGCCGCTCGCTGCTTCGATGCGGCTTGCCCGCAAGGCCCGGAGCAAGAGCGTGCAGTCCATCGCAACCGGCGACCAAGCCCGTTTTGCGCCACCGCACCACGCGCTGCAGTCGGCGTTCTCTGCTGTGCTTGCAGCGGATGGATCCTCCGCATCCGCACGGCCGGACACGTTGGTTTTTGGGCACGTGCACCAAGCGTCCAGGACGCCATGGCCCGGTGCGAAGGGCGCAGAGGCTTTGGTGCTGCCAGCGTTCGATGAGGCGTGGCAGGTGCTCGTCGCGGGCGCGGGCGGGGCCCACGACAGGCTGGTGTTTACGCAAGTTGACCCCGAATCTGGCGCGATGGTTGCGTTGGCGGATCCAGATCCCCGGCTCTACGCATGAGCGTTCGCCGGTGCGACTCTGGTAGGCTATGCGGGATAGCCGACAATCCATGAGCGCAACAGAACCCGAACGTCGATCCGTGACAGGCCAAGATCCTAGACCTGGCAGCGAGGAAACCGCTGCGGAGTGTCCCGCTGAACGGGCGAGGGCTGGTGGCGACGTCACCAGCATTATTGCCATCGACGGACCGTCTGGTGCGGGGAAGAGCACGGTTGCCCGAGCAGTCGCGGCGAAGCTGAGCTGCGCATACCTGGATACCGGTGCGATGTACCGTGCTGTCACCTGGCACTTTCTGGAGAATCAGTGCCTCCCTGCCGGCGACGCCTTAGGCACGGCGGCATCGGAGTCCACGTCTGGTTTGGGCGCAATGCCAGAGCCGAAGGCGGAGCGTTTGCGCTTGCTTGAAGCTCTGCAGCTTGAGATCACGCCCGAAGAGCGCGTGCTCGTGAACGGGCATGACGTCACCGCGCACCTGCGCTCGCAGGATGTCGAGCACAGAGTGTCCGCGGTTTCCGCGATGCCCGAAGTGCGCAAGCGAATGCGGGCGTTGCAGCGGCAGGTTGCGCGGCACGGCTTGCTTGTCGCGGACGGACGGGACATGGCTTCCGTCGTGTTTCCCAAAGCACGATGGAAGGTCTTCCTCGACGCAGAGCCCGAGGAACGAGCGAGGCGACGTCATGGCGACTTCGTCGCGCGGGGACGCGACGTGACCCATGAAGACGTGCTCTCCGAAATGGCCGTGCGCGACCGCTTGGATTCAACCCGTGCGGATGCGCCGCTCACGCGGACGTCGGATGCGCTTTATCTCGACTGCACGGGAATGAGCGTCGATGCGACGGTGGCGCGCATCCTTCAGGCGATCGACTCTCAAGCAAGCAACGCAAGCGCAGAGCCGTGCGACCAGAACCCGTCGTCTGATCAAGACGCGTAGACCAAAGAGCTCCATGTCCACGGATACGAAGGCATCCATGCAAACGCGTGGCGACGAATCGAGCGGCGCCCCGACGGGAGGAGCAGTGAAGCCAGGCGAAGCAGGTTCGAAGCGGGCAGCCTCTGGTGGCGTGCCGGAGATCCCCAAGATGCGAGGCTTCGCCTACGCCGTAAGTAGCGCCGTCGCGTGGACGTACCTCAAGGTCTGGCATCGGTTGTCGCGAAGTGGAGCCGAAAACGTCCCCACGGAAGGGCCGTTGTTGATCGTCTGCAACCACGCCAGCTATCTTGATCCGCCGGCTGTGGGATCGCACTGCGTGCGGCGGGTTCGCTTCATCGCGAAGCACTCGCTCGGCAAGCACCGGATCATGAATTGGTGGCTGCAGTCCGTCGGCGTGGTGCTGATCAATCAAAGCGCCCCGGCGAAGAGCACGCTGCGGACGTGTCTGAACCTGCTGGCCGCTGGTCAGGCGGTTGCCATCTTCCCGGAGGGGGAGAGGACGGAAGACGGGCTGGTTCGACCCTTCGAGCCTGGGCTCGCCTTTCTCGCCAAACGCAGCGGCGCCTCGATTCTGCCTGTGGGCCTGCACGGCTCGTGGCGGGCTATGCCGCCGTCGAAGAAGTTTCCGCGCCCTCGCAAGCTGCGCATGAAGATCGGTCAGGTCATCCCTGCGTCCGAATATCTGGCCCCCGGGGGGGCTGACCGGCTGCGCGCCACGGTTGCGGGGCTGGCGGGGACCCATTTGGTAGAGGGCAAGCTGGCTGGAGCCGAGTCGGCGCCAGAGTCCGATTCAACCTGACTCCCGTGGTGCGGATGCCTGGCGGACTTCTGGATCGCTTTGGCCGTTTCGGCCGGCCTCAAGGGCGCTAGGCGCGGAAAAAGCGCCTGCGTGCGCAGATCTGGCCTGGAGAAGTGGGGCGAAACGGCCATACTCCGCGACCCGTCTCAGCTCCTGATTCTCCGGATCACCGGGTGCGGCTGCTTGCCGTGTCCGAAAGTCCCATGAGATCAGGTGAATCGCTCCGGATCGACGATCCGGCGGTCGACGAGATAGGGAAACCCGCGGGGTGTGCAAAGGCGCACCCCGTCGTCGTTCCTTCCCCGGACGGCTGTTGGCATGAACCCTCCGCTCAGAGGGTGTGCTTGGCCGGACCGATCCTTCTTTGAACCAGGATTCCTTCCTCCCTTCCCGCAACCCTTTTTGATGACTGGCAAACAGCTCGTGAAGAAGTTCGCCCTCGATCCCGAGGAGCTTGAACGTCTCACTATTGAAGCATTCGGAGACCAAACCCTCGACATGTACGAGGGCGCCATTGGCGAAACGGTCAACGAACTCGCACCGAACAAGATCGTGCAAGGCACGGTCACCCAAGTGCACGCCGACGGAACCGTCGTCGTGGATGTGAACTACAAGGCCGAAGGCCGTGTGCCGCTCGACGAGTTCGACGCACCGCTCGAGGTCGTGCCGGGCATCACAGTGGAGGTCCTCGTCGAGGACATCCGCGATGCTGAAGGGTTCATCTCGCTCAGCAAGCGCAAGGCCGATCGCATCCGCGGTTGGGAGAACATCATCGAGACCCACAAAGAGGGTGATGATGTCAAAGGCACTGTGCTGCGGAAGATCAAGGGCGGTCTCTTGGTCGACATCGGTGTGCCGGTGTTCCTGCCGGCCAGTCAGGTCAACATTCGCCGCACGGGCGATATCGGTGAGTGGATCGGCCGCGACATCGAAGCGCGCATCATCAAGATTGATGAAGAGCGCATGAACATCGTGATCTCTCGCCGGAAGCTCATCGAAGAAGAGCGCGAAGAGAAGAAGTCGGCCCTGCTCTCCGAGCTGGAAGAAGGTCAGATCCGCGAAGGTGTCGTCAAGAACATCGCCGACTTCGGTGTGTTCGTCGACCTGGGCGGCATCGACGGTCTGTTGCACATCACCGACATGTCTTGGGGCCGGGTCAACCACCCGTCCGAGATGGTCGCGCTGGATCAGGTGCTCGAGGTCAAAGTGCTCAAGATCGACCGCGAGCGCGAGCGCATTGCGCTCGGCATGAAGCAGAAGTCTGCTTCACCGTGGGAGAACATTGGCGACAAGTATCCTGTCGGCGATCGCATCACCGGCGAGGTGGTGAACCTCATGAGCTACGGCGCCTTCGTCAAGCTCGAGGACGGCGTCGAAGGCCTGGTGCACATCTCCGAGATGTCCTGGACCAAGCGCGTCAACCACCCAAGCGAAGTCGTCAAGGTTGGCGACAAGGCTGAAGTGGTCGTGCTTGAGATCGACACCGAGAAGCAAACGATCAGTCTGGGTATGAAGCAGACCGAGGTGAACCCGTGGGACATGGTCGCGGAGAACTATCCGCCAGGAACGGTCATCCGCGGCAAGGTGCGGAACCTCACCAACTACGGCGCCTTCATCGAACTGCAGGAAGGCATCGACGGTCTGTTGCACGTCACCGACATGTCGTGGACCAAGAAGATCACGCACCCATCTGAAGTCGTGAAGAAGGGCGAGGACGTGGAATGCGTCGTGCTCTCCGTCGACCAAGAGAAGAAGCGGATCGCGCTTGGCCTGAAGCAACTGCAGGCCGACCCGTGGAGCAGCGATATCCCAGCGCGCTACCACATCGGCGACTCGGTGCCGGGTGCGGTGACGAAGATCACCAACTTCGGTGTGTTCGTTGAACTGGAAGCCGGCCTCGAAGGCCTGCTGCACATCTCCGAGCTTGCCGACCACAAGGTCGACAACCCCGAAGAGGTGGTGAAGGTCGGTCAGAAGCTCGAGGTGCGGATCATCAAGATCGACCCAGACGAGCGGAAGATTGGGCTCACGCTCATCCAGGCACACTTCGATACGGACGGCGAAGTCGCCGCACCGACCGAAGAGGCAGAAGCAGCCGCGGATGCGCCAGCGCCGTTGGGTTCACTTGCTGACCAGCTCAAGGGCATCGGGCAGCGCGTGAGCGAGCGGGAAGCTTCGGACGATCCGGTGCCGGAGGCCCCGCCAGCAGGCGATGGGTCGACGACGACCGAATCTTGATCCGCCGTTCGTAGGTGTCGGTCGGGCTTTTTGAGCCCGTCGACATCAGCGCATAGGTGATGCATCGGCTGGCGCGCGAGCGCCAGCCGATTGCTTGTACTGTGGTCCGTCGCCTTGATTGCGATGTGCGC
>CBESZZ010000047.1:0-12175 GCA_965534055.1 uncultured bacterium
GTGGGTCAATGTGGGCCGCGCCCTGCCGCGGGGCGCGCACCGGTGGGGTTCGGTTTCGTGTGGTGGGGGGGGCGGGGGGGGGGGGGGTGCGGATTCGCGGTGCGAAGCACCGCGAATCGCTGATTGCGGGGCCGCTGGGAGGGCTGGGAACGCTGGCTGGTTGCCATGCCTAGACATGCCTTGGCTTTTTGGCGATGTGGCTTGTGCCAGCTTGAGCGTCTGAGCTCTCCCCCACTCTCGTCAGGCTTTTGATCTGCGGTGGCCCGCACTACGGGCGGTGGGAGTTTCGGCGTCTGGGTTGGCTTCTGGGTTGGCTGGGGCTTCTAGCGAACCTCTTCGGGGGGTTCGCGTTAGTCTTGGTATTCGACCATGGCTGATGCACCTCAACGAGACCTCACGTCCCCGCCGCGACTGAACTTGCCGATTGGTGAGGGGATGCGGATCCTGCTTCCTGGGCTCTTGTTGGCGGCTCTGGTTTGGTATGTGGCTTTTCATAAGCCCGCGCCGACCGTGGTGGATGGTGAGCCTGTGATCACCATTGAGGTCGAGAAAGCTCCCCGGCCAGATCAGACGATTTTGGAGAAGGTCGATGACCGGGAGCGGATGGCGCGGTTGACGGTGGAGGCCGCACCCTTGCGGCACCTGCTGGAGACTTCGCTGAACATCGTTCCGGCGATGGTTGATCAGCTAGGGCGGCCGAATGAGCCGGTGCCGATCGATACCGTGCGCATCAACGCATCGCGCTATCGCGGACAGTGGCTTTGGTACGAAGGTGAGATCACGGAGCTGATTGGACCTTCGAAGGGTCATCCGGTACCGGGCTACTCGATGTTCGAGTCGTGGATTCGCACGGCGGATGGTGAGCGGGTGATGTTCACCTTCTCCGTGCCTCCGACGAAGGGGATCGAAGTCGGTTCGTTTGTCAGCGTGGAAGGGTTCTTCCTGAAATTGCGCGACAAGTCGTTTCCGGATCGCATCGAAGAGGCCCCCATGTTGGTGGGACCGCGGATGCATACCGCGGCGGCGCTTTGGGATCCGATCACGAAGCTCGATCCAGCGATGTTTGTGGGGGTTGAAGATGGGATCCTCGAAACCGTGGATGAAACGCTTCGCGTACGGCGGACGGACGGCAGCGATGAGGACCTGCACGACATGCAGAGTCGGCCGAGCTTTTGGCGCATGGCCAGCTATGCGATGCATCGTCGCGTCGGGATCGACGACATCCGAGACATCGAACCGTTCACCCAGAAAGCCCAGCTTCAGCACTACCTGCACAACAAGTCCGACCGCGGCGGGCTGACGCGAATCCTCGGCGCGTTCATCAAGGCACGCACGTTCCAAGCCGAAACCAACCCACTTGGCGTGAAGTACTGGACCGAAGTCATTGTCCAGATCCACGCTGCGGGCCTGAAAGGCAAAGTCATCCCCATCTGGATCCCCGGCAAGCTGAGCGGCAACTGGCAGCGGATGGACGGCATCGAGACTCCGGCCCACTTCTTCAAGATCTGGACCTTTGACACCCCCGACAACAGCGAGCGCTTCACACCCGTGTTCGTCGCCGCCGGCCTGGAGCGCTACAGACCCGTCACCGACCCCTCGATGAAGATCGCGGCGTACATCTTCGGCGGGTTCGTCGCGTTCTTGTTCCTGGTCTTCTTCATCGGCGCTCGACGCGATCGCAAGAAGTCATCCAAGCACCAGGACCGCCTGATCGAGAGCCGACGCAAGCGCCGCTTGCGAGACCGCTCACCGCAGCTTGTAGGACATCCGGGAGGCAGCGATTCGCTCCCGACCTCAGCCGAGCACCCCAACCCATGAGCGAAGTCATGGTGTGCCGGTATCCAACCGGCACGCATCGGTCGTCGACGATTCGCGTGCTAGAGGGTGGCGCAGCTGCGACCCTGATGAAGCGCGTGAGCGAACACGGACCGCACACGGCCGTGCTCGCTGACTCCGCGGTCCTCGCAGCGCATCCCTCAATTGCGCAGACGCTGCGCGAGCTGCCCGCCGCTGTGCAGCTCATCATCGAGGGCGGCGAATCGTGCAAGTCGTTCGCCACGTTGCAGCACGTTCTCGAGACTCTGACCGCATCAGGCATGGGTCGCGATGCCCACCTCGTCATCGTCGGCGGCGGAAGCCTCGGCGATCTCGGCGGGCTTGCCGCAGCGCTGTATCTGCGCGGCATCGAGTGCACACAAGTCCCCACTACCCTGTTGGCCATGGTCGACAGCAGCGTGGGCGGCAAGACCGCCATCGACGTCACGGCTGGCAAGAACCTCGTCGGTGCGTTTTGGCCGGCGACCGAAGTCATCCTCGATCCCACGCTGCTCGCGTCCCTGCCGGAAACGGAATTCTTGTCGGGCCTCGGTGAAGTCGTGAAGGCAGCCATCGGGTTTGATCCCGAGTTGTTCGACTTCATGGCCACCCGCCACGACGCGATTGTGGGCCACGACCTAGAAGCCGTCACCGAGATGATCCGCCGCGCAGTTGCCGCCAAGATCCATGTCGTCGAGATCGACTTCCGCGAGGCCGGACCGCGACGCTTGCTCAACCTCGGGCACACGCTGGGTCATGCGCTCGAAGCAGCGGCGGGCATGACGTTGGTTCACGGCGTCGCCGTCGCCCGCGGGATCCACTTCGCCCTGGACGTTGCGCAGGCTCGGGGCGTACTGGATGCAAGCGACGCAAGCGAAGCCGCGGACCTTCTGCGACTGTTCGGTTTCGAACGCAATCCGATCCCAAGCGCCGACGTGCTGATGCCGTTCATTCGTCGAGACAAGAAGGCCGACATCGACGGCGTGTGGATGGCGCTACCGACCGGCCGCGGCAAGAGTGTGATCGAACACGTGCCTTTCGCCGTGATCGAAGACTTGGTGCGCTGACAAAGCGGGCAGCGTTACGACCGCGCTCGGCGATCGACGCCACGCGGTCGCGCGACCATGCTCGCCACGTGCGCGGCATCGGGTGGCGCCACGCCGCGCAACCGATCGAGTAGATCCGGCACGCGGTCATGCCCCCAGAACAACTCGTTCTCGAGCTCGAAAGTCGGAATTCCGAACGCACCCTGCTCCAACGCGCGCGCCGTGTTCGCGCGCAACCGGTTCTTCATTTCGGGGTTCTTGATGCGGTCCTTGAGCTGCTCCGTTGGCAGACCGACGTCCGCAACCGCGGCCTCGATCACAGCCGGGTCGGTGAGATCGCGTCCCTCCCCCCAGCAGGCCCGACTCAACCGCTCCACCAGAGCAGGCGCGCGCTCATCCCCTTGAAACGCGCAGACCGTGCGCAGCGCAGCGAGCGTGACGAACGGATGCGATGGCGGCCCCACCATGCTTCGACCGAGGCTTAGAGCCCGGCGCAGCACGTCTTGGAACGTGTAGCGGCGCTTGGCTTCGACCTCGACGGGACCGACGAGGCCGGTCTCCTTTAAGATCGCGCCAAACACCACCGGCACGCACTCGATCGGGCCACCCGCAGCAGCCTCGATCTCCGGCACGTCGTGCAGCGCCAGGTCCACGTAGGGTGAGATAAAGTCGAAGTAGAGTGAGACTCGTTTCATTTCGCCTGTGACCTCGCTTGAGCGGCCCCGGTGTGATTGGCGCCATCGTATTTGGCCCACTGCCGCCAAGCCTCCACCGCGGGCTTCCCGCGCGGGCTGTAGCCGCTGTCCTTCAGACCCCCTGGGTCGAAGTAGTCATAGAAATACGCACCGCGCAGCCACTTGAATTCAGGAATCACGTCCAAGAACGCGTGGAAGCAATCCGCTTGCTCCTCAACGTCGATGTCATCCACTGCGATGAAGTAGTTCCACGGATCCTTGTTGATGCCCTGCTGACTGGCGTAGCCCAGCTCGGTGAACACGATCGGCTTGTCAATGCCGTCCAGCGTCCGGACCAGCTCGGCACCCACCCGTCGCCAGGCGGACGCGAGCACCGCCCTGCTCGGCTCGTTGGATTTCGTCAGCGAGAAGTAAGCAGTCATGCCGATCACGTCGAGGCTCCGCAGGAACTGCGTCTTGTGCACGTGATCCCAGTTTGACGAGTAGCTGATCAAGCCACCAAACCGGCCCCGGGAGATCGCGATCAACCGTTCCCAGGTTTCGGTGCTGTCTTCGAGCGAACCCAGCTCACTGCCGATTGCAACCATCTCACATCCGGTCGCTTCTGCGATGTCGAGCCACCGCACCAAGAACCGTTCATAGCTGAGAAAGAACAACTCCTCGTCCGGCGGCCGCAGCAGACCACGCCAGTCGTCATCGTTGGACTCTTCCAGCAGCAAGATGGGCAGCAGCGAAATCGTGAAGCCCTTGGCCTTGGCGTAACGAATCGTCTCAAGCAGCCGCTTGTTCGTCACCGTGCGAGGTCGGTCGAGCAGAATCTCGCGAGCCTCGACATCCGGCACGAACGCCGTGATGAGCAGTTCGAGATGCGTGAATCCCATCTCGTCCAACTCGTCGAGCTGACGGTGGTAGTCGTATCGCTCCTCCCGGTAGTGCATTCCAAGCACCGCGCCGTTGAGGAAGGGCATCGCGTCCACCGAAGCAAACTGACGATCTTTCCGACCTCGCGACCAAAGACCCGCACCAGCGGCTCGCGCCTGAGCCGCGGCCGCGGTCAGTCCGGCGAAGTCGTGGACTTCCCGCGACCGGGCAGAGAGCACCGCGAGCCCTGCCGCCAGGACCTGGCGATTCACCGATTCCGTCTCGCCGGGTAAGGTCACCGTCGCCAGCCCCAGGGGCGCCCCTGGGATCTGCTCGTCCCTGGGCAAGATGTCCAAGTGCAGCTCCACGACGCGACGCGTCAGTCGCTCGCGAAGAAAACCCAGGAGCCGAGCCGCCGCGCCTTCCGGGCGTGCCGCCTGAGCGGGCAGCTCCAGCCCCTGCATCGGCAGCCGTCGGCCGTCCGCGAGCACGATCGTCGCGGGCGCCTCGATTCGCTCGACCTGGCCGCGCGGCGACTGGCCCGTGGTCCCGCCAAAAGTTTCTGCCGGCAATTCCCGCGACGGGTTGTGCTGGGGCACCATCGAAGCGTTCCTCGGATCAGGCGGCGCAGGGTCACCCTGCGTGGCGGAACAAGCGGCAGATCCCATGCTCAAAGCGAGCAACGACAGGCCCAAACTGAACCAAAGCGTCCGATCGAGAATCACAGCGGTGAGCGTAGGCTTTCGTCGCCAATCGTGCTGCCCCACAATCACTCCCCGCGTTTTCCACAACGCGGAGAGTGACCGCCCGATCCAACACGGCTTTGCCCTCGCGCGGACATCCGCCTTTTGCTCTAGTCCGGGCGCACCGTCCCCAAACCCATGCCCCGCCGCACCGACATAGAGACGATCCTGATCCTCGGCTCAGGGCCAATTGTCATCGGCCAGGCATGTGAGTTTGACTATTCCGGCACCCAGGCGTGCAAGGCGTTGCGGGAGGAGGGCTTCCGGATCATTCTGGTGAACTCCAACCCGGCCACGATCATGACCGATCCGGAGACCGCGGATCGGACCTACATCGAGCCCATCGAACCCGACGTAGTCCGGCGGATCATCGAGGCGGAGCGGCCCGATGCGATCTTGCCCACCCTGGGCGGACAGACCGCGCTGAACTGCGCGATGCAGCTGGCGGATTTGGGCGTCCTCGAGGAATTCGGCGTTGAGATGATCGGTGCGACGCGCGAAGCGATCCAGAAAGCCGAAGGCCGCAGTGAGTTCCGCGAAGCGATGGAAACGATTGGGCTGGAGACCTGCCGCTCACGCTTGGCCTACGACCCCGCGGAAGCTGCCGATGCACTCAACGACATCGGCTTGCCGTGCGTGATCCGGCCCGGCTTCACGATGGGCGGCAGCGGCGGCGGCATCGCCTACAACATCGAAGAGTTCGAGGACATCTGCCGACGAGGCTTCGAGCTCTCGCTCAACAACGAGCTGCTCATCGAAGAGTCGATCGTCGGCTGGAAGGAGTACGAGCTTGAGTTGATGCGCGACTACAAGGACAACGCAGTCGTGATCTGCTCGATCGAGAACTTCGATCCGATGGGCGTGCACACGGGAGACTCGATCACCGTCGCACCGGCGCAAACGCTGACCGACCGCGAGTATCAGCTGATGCGCAACGCCGCGATTCGGATCATGCGTGAGATTGGCGTCGAGACCGGCGGCAGCAACGTGCAGTTCGCCGTGAATCCCCGGGACGGGCGCATCATCGTCATCGAGATGAACCCGAGGGTCTCGCGAAGCTCTGCGCTCGCATCGAAGGCCACGGGATTCCCGATCGCCAAGATCGCTGCGAAGCTCGCGGTGGGCTACTCACTCGACGAACTTCAAAACGACATTACGCGCGTCACGCCGGCGAGCTTCGAGCCCACCATCGACTACTGCGTGGTGAAGTATCCGCGGTGGACCTTCGAGAAATTCCCCTCTGCCGACAGCACGCTCACGACGCAGATGAAGTCCGTGGGCGAGGTGATGGCGATCGGACGCACGTTCAAAGAAGCCTTCCAAAAAGCCCTGCGCTCGCTGGAAACCGGCCGCACGGGTTTTGGCAACGTGCCGGGCGTGCCCCACGTCGCCGACGCAACCAAGGACGTCGTGCGCAATCGGCTGGCCACCCCTCGCGACGACCGCATCGACTGGCTGCGCACGGCCATGCTCGACGGCACGTCCATTGAGAAGCTTTTCGAGATCACCGGCATCGACCCGTGGTTCTTGGATCAACTGAGCGAGCTGATCGAACACGAAATCCGTTTGGTCGACGCGGGCAAGGGTGGCGTCAAGGCGTTCGATGAACCGCTGATGCGCACGACGAAGCGCCTTGGCTACTCCGACCGCCAGATCGCGGCCGCATGCAATGCTACGGAGCTCGAAGTTCGGGCCCACCGCATCGGCTTAGGCGTCCTGCCGAACTACAAGCTGGTGGACACGTGTGCCGCAGAGTTCGAGTCGTTCACGCCGTACTACTACTCGTCGTATGACTTCGGCGAAGACGAGTGCGTCGTCGACGAGAACCGCGAGCGAGTCATGGTGCTCGGCGGCGGGCCCAACCGAATCGGACAAGGCATCGAGTTCGACTACTGCTGCGTTCACGCCGCGATGGCCCTGCGTGAAAAGGGAATCGCGACCGTCATGGTCAACAGCAACCCCGAGACGGTGTCGACCGACTTCGACACGTCCGACATGTTGTTCTTCGAGCCGCTCACGCTGGAAGACGTGCTCAACATCGTCGACCGCATCAACCCCAAGGGCATCATCGTGCAGTTCGGCGGCCAGACGCCGTTGAACCTCGCGCGCGGACTGCAGGATGCCGGCGCCCCACTGGTCGGCACTAGCGTCGACAGCATCGAAGCCGCGGAAGATCGCGACCTGTTCAGCAAGGTCGTCAACGAGCTGGATATTGAACAGCCGCCCAACGGCATGGCGCGCAACCATGACGAGGCGCTGGAAGTAGCCTCACGCGTTGGCTACCCGGTGGTCGTACGGCCGAGCTTCGTTCTGGGTGGGCGCGCAATGGAGGTGGTCTACGAGCCCAAGAGCCTCGAGCGCTACATGCAGAACCACGCACGGGTCTCTGCGGATCAGCCCGTGCTGGTCGACAAGTTCGTCGAAGGCGCCATCGAGGTGGATGTCGACGCCATCTCCGACGGGAAGCACGTCGTCATCGGTGGCGTGATGGAACACATCGAAGAGGCCGGCATCCACAGCGGCGACTCGTCTTGCTCCCTGCCGCCCTACACGCTGTCTGAAGGCCTGATCCAAGAGATCAGCACCAAGACCATCGCCCTGGCCAAAGCGCTCAAGGTCATCGGCCTGATGAACGTGCAGTGGGCGATCAAGGGCTCGCGAATCTTCATCCTCGAAGCCAACCCCCGCGCATCGCGCACCGTGCCCTTCGTCAGCAAGGCGATTGGTCGACCGCTAGCCAAGATCGCGGCTCGGCTCATGCTTGGCGAAACGCTGGCGCAGAACGACTTCACCGCCGAGATCGTGCCTGAATACTTCAACGTGAAGGCACCGGTGTTCCCCTTCGCCAAGTTCCTCGGCGTCGACACAGTGCTCGGCCCGGAGATGAAATCCACCGGCGAAGTGATGGGGATCGACGCGAAGTTCGGCGCCGCGTTCGCCAAGGCCATGCTCGGCGCCGGCAACGACATGCCGCGGGAGGGCAAGGTGTTCATCTCCGTGCGCGATGAAGACAAACGCATGATCATCTCACTGGTGAGTCGACTGCACGCGCTGGGCTTCGAACTCGTCGCCACCAGCGGCACCGCGCGCACCATTGAGAACAGCGGCGTGCCCGTGCAGCGCGTCCTGAAGGTTCACGAAGGCCGACCGCATGTGCTCGACCTGCTGGTGAACCACGAAGTCGTGCTCATCATCAACACCCCACTTGGCCGCGTTGAGCGTAGCGACGACCGCCTCATTCGTTCGTCGGCGGTGAACAACAAGATCCCGTGCATCACCACGATGGCAGCAGCCGCGGCCTCGATCCAGGCGCTGGAGTGGACGCTCAAGCAGCCGCTCGACGTCAAGCCGATCCAGGACTACCACGCCGAGCTGCGAGCGACTCAGGCGAAGGTCTAGCGGAAGTCGCAGCGTCGCCGGCTCCCAGCAGCTTCCGACTGACCATGAAGGGCCACTCAGTCCTCAAGGAAGTCGATGAACCAAACCTGATCGAGGCTTGCGCTATCGAGCGCCTCGATTGCGAGGCTATCTCCAGCCGCGGGCCCGCCACCTGATGACTGAAGGGTCAGGTAGAGACCACTCACGGTGTGCCGGATGCGCGCAAGCCCGGAGGAGCCTGAAGTGCCATAGTGTTCGATGGTCCAGTAGTGGTGATCGGGGTTCACCTGGCTTTGGGGTGGCCTGAGCACGACAGCATCCGAGCCGGAGGGAGATCCGGTGGCCGATGCCATGTAGAGCCAAGTGTTCGCATCTCGCGCAGCGCGGTTGATGATGAGCGCACGACCGAGATCCGCTTCTTGAATGTGCCAAGTCCGGTCGGTGGAGGTGGCGCTTGGCTGGACGATTGCCTGATCGCCATCGGACCACACGTTGTCTGATCCAATGTCTCCAGCCAGTGCGAATGGGCCCGAGTCCGAAACGAAACGGACGTAACGGTTGGCTCCGGCAGTTCGCGTGCGGTTGTTGTTGGAGACGCTGTTCTGCTGGATGGTGACGGTCGCGTATTCACCACCTTTGTGGGAAACAAACGACCCACCGTTGAACTCAGCGACGTTGTCTTGGATCAAACCAAAGGTTGAATTCATGGGTCCTGGAGGAACTTGCCCATCGTCGGAGTCTAGGACAATCGCATGGCGTCGCTTGTCTCGAAAGGTGTTGCCGATCACCGTGAATTGCTGCACATCCGTGATGTTGATCGCGTCGTCGCTCACTCCAGCGAACGAGCAATTCTCCACAACCAAGTTCGTGCTGCGCTTGACGTGGACCCCGTCCCCGTTGAGCGAGCGCCAATAGCCGTCACGTATGGCCACGTCGCAGCCCACGACCTTCAGCTCATCGACAAACTCAGCGTTGACGAACATGGACCCGGCAGCAAAGGAGGTCACGTTGCGGATTTGAATATCGGTGGCAACGCGGATCTGAATGTTGCCCCCGCCTTCTCGGTAGTGGTACGTGAATCGATCACCCATCGCGATCTCCTGCGAAACCGGCACCCCGATCGGATCCATGACGAACCGATAGAGCAATGGGTCCGTCACGGGTTGTGGATTCGTCACCGACATGGCGGTGTAGAAACTTGCTGTCCCTTGCTTTGGCCGCCCCGGCACCGCTGAGTCGAGAACCCAACCCCAGTGAGAAATGGGGCCGCCTTCTGGTGGAAAGAAAATCGGGCTCAGGCCGTTCTCGTAGCGAACATCCAAAACATCCCCGACAGCTGATTCAACAATGCCATCCATGAAGGGCACGTTGTCACGATCGAAGAATAGGTCACGAACGACCACCCGATCGGCCCCGTTGATCCCGAGCGTAATGTTATCGAGCTGTCGATGGGCCAGCGTCGCTCCCCGACCGAGGAGCTTCAGCCTGCCCGTGACGTGCAAGTCGCGGATGTCGAGCACGAACGGAGCAAAGATCGGGTGAGGCGTATCGAGATGGTATGTCCCCCCTTGCTCGAAGATGACCGACGCGATGCCTGATCCGTGACCGGGCGCCTTGAGCCACTGAACAGCCGCGTCAATCGCAGCCTGAATGCCCGGGCGATCGTCGTCGCTAGAGAAGAAACCGGTGGCGTTTCCGGGCGCACCACCGCTGACGTAGAACGCCGCGATGGGCTGCAGCGGGCGTGTCACAGCCACTTGTTGCGCTGAGACGCTTTCGAGGCCGAGAGCGAAGCCGGTAAGCAAGACAGCGGAGATGCCTTGCGGAAAGAGAGAGAACTTCAGATGCGGTTTCATGCACTTGCATGCCCGCCCGCCGATTGGGAGTTTCCGAAATTGCTGCCAGACCGAAGATGTCCGACACGCTGACTCCACCCTGAGTGACCTTCGTGCGTAGCCGGCAAGCGCAAGCCCGCAGGTCAGGCCAAGGGCAATGAGTCCCTGGCCTACAAACTAAACGCGCCGATTGATCCAGAACGCTGGGAAGCCGCACGCGAGCTGTCACCAGGCGAAGAGCGACGAGTGCAGGCGATGGATTCATTCATCGCACTCGTCGAGCAAAGCCCACAGCCACGACGTGAAGTTCACGGCCTCGACCTCCGCAACCTGGTCGCGCCCTGCCTCATGGTCCCAGAACACGACGGAAGGCTCACCTCTCACTCGAGTATCGAGGCAAAGCAGGTTTCCAAAGCCATCGTTCATGATGGGCAACAGGTAGGCCGCCAACCTGGGTTCCATTTCAGATCGCTCGCTTTCAGTAATCCGTGCCAAATCCAAATAGGCTGGCCCGCCGAGCCCGAATAGCTCGAAGCCCTCGACGCCGCCGTGGCCGAACTGTCGTACGAACTTCCGATAGCCGCCTTCGATACGAACCGTCAGTTTCGCTTCCAAAACAACGATCTCCTGGTCCGGTACGCCAACCCCCAGATCCCTGCGCTGAAACCCAAGAAGGCGCTCAGCTAGTTTTGCATAGGATGGCACGTGTCTTAGTTCATGTCTGATGGTGGCGAGACGACCCCGAGTGGAGGTCCACCGATGATCGGAGCACCCCACGAAGTATCTCCTATGTGGTCAGGGCGAAAAGAGTGCGCGAGGGAGGTGTCAAACAGCACAGCGAATTCGTCCGGCATGATGACACTTTCGGGCGAATCGCTGCTCCTAACTCTCCGCCGTTCGCAACCGGCGAGCGCAGCCGTGCCAGACCAAGCCAAGCGCGATGATTCCAAGGCCGACAAGCCAAACCCGCCAATCGATCCAGAACGCAAGAAACCCGCACGAGAGCAGTCCGCCCCACGCAAAGAGTGGTGAGTGCAAGCGCTGCTCTGCCGGCAACCGCAGCGCGCAGACGTTCGTAATCGCGTAGTAGATCAGGACGGTGAACGCGCTGAATGACCAAGCCACGCGCAGACTGCAGGTCGCCGCGAGCGCGAAGACAACGCCTCCGATCACCAAGGCAGCGATCGTGGGATTGCCGCTCTTCGGACCAACGCGCGCCACAACGCGCGGCATGTCACCCCGTCGCCCCATAGCCAGCAGCACGCGCGAAAGCCCAAGCACCAGGTTGAGCAGCACTCCAACCATCGCCGCAATCGCTGCAATCCCCAGCAACCAAGGCAAGCCTGGAACAAGGCCTCCTTCAGCGACTCGCTGAAGTGTCGCCCCGGCCGTCGAGGTCGACACAATCATCCCATTGCTGAGTGTCGCGGAACCAAGAGTTGCGGCATGCAGTGCGGGGGCACCCACCGTGGCCACCGCAACCAGGGCTACCCCGAAGTACAGCAAGCCCGAGACAACCATCGTGACCAGAATCGCGCGGGGGATCACGCGGCTCGGGTCTCGCACCTCTTCCCCGAGCGTCGCAATGCGGCCGTAGCCGGTGAACGCAACGAACATCAGGGCGGTGCCCTCGAGCAACCCGGCGAACGCCTCACCCCCGCGGTTCGCAGCGGAGAAGAACGGCACATAGGTGTCCGGGTGAGCAACCGCCAAGACGGGCGATCCGCCGACGATGAACACCAGCAGCACAAGCAACACGAAGCCGACCAAGATCGAATTCACGAAGTTTGAGCGCCGCATGC
>CBESZZ010000048.1:0-12099 GCA_965534055.1 uncultured bacterium
ACTCGAGCCGACCATCCCTGGCCTCATGCTGGTCACACTCATCGGATCACCTGCTTCACAAGTC
This sequence comes from uncultured bacterium, assembly GCA_965534055.1. Classification (GTDB taxonomy): domain Bacteria; phylum Planctomycetota; class UBA1135; order UBA1135; family UBA2386; genus CBESZZ01. The sequence continues at coordinate 65 of CBESZZ010000048.1, forward strand.
CGTAGAGTTTGCCTGCATCGTCCTTCTCTTGCGTCGCGGGCGTCCCTTCTGGGTGTTGAGCGAATGCCGGAACACTGGCCTCTGCATGGTGAGTGCGAGCGACGACGCGATCGTGACTTTCATGGTCTTCCTGGGGTGGAATCATGCCATCACCGAGCAGCGATGGCGCTCGTCGACTATCACTATAGTCGCCTGCTGCGATAGTCGCAGCAATTCAAGCCCCCCAAGCCAAGCCCCCTCCCCTTTCGCGGAACCTTGCAAGACGCTGGACCGAGACATCCATGTCCACCCCATCCCCACCTGACGCTGTGCTCCTGATCGGTGTGCAAGCCTCTGGCAAGTCAAGCTTTGCGAAGGACACCCTCTTCGATTCGCACGTCCGCATCAACCGCGACATGCTTCGCACAAAGCACCGAGAATCCCTGATCCTGAACGCCTGCCTCGAAGCCGTTCAGTCCTTCGTGATCGACAACACCAACCCGTCAAAGGAAGAGAGGGCGGGGTACATCGACGTTGCCCAAGCCAGAGGCTTTCGAGTTGTGGGCTACTACTTCCGGTCGGAGATCGAGACTGCCCTGCGTCGGAACGCCGAGCGACTTGGATCTGCGCGCATCCCGGACGCCGGGGTTCGTGGAACCCACGCTCGCCTCGAAATTCCCAACCAGAGCGAAGGGTTCGATGCCCTGTTCTACGTGAAGACCGCGCATGAGCTGGAGCATGCCGAGCGAAGAACAACGCGCACCACGACGTAGAGCGCAATTCACACGAGTGGCGAGAGTTCTGCTCGCTCCAATCAAGACACAAGGAGTCGCGCTCGCTTTCGCGACATGCCGACCGAGATTGGGCCCGCACCGCAATGAAACCGCTCCCTGCACCGACGGACGACACACCGAACTTCGACGAGATCCGCGCTGCCATCGGGCGGCTCACGCCGGAGACTGAGCGTCGCTTCGGCACGATGTCCCCGGGCGCAATGCTGCGTCACACCGACCGCTTCGTGGACCTCTACCTTGGCAACATCGCGGTCAAGCCGTGGATTCGTTTCGCTGCCAAACTCGTTGGACCGCCGTTTCTTCGGCGGATGATGGCGAAGTCCGCGACCGAGTCTCCCAAGGGCATGAAGACACTGCCGCAGATTCGCGTCAGCAGCGACGACGACGTGAACTTCGAGCAGGAACGCTCTCGCTTCCTCGAACACCTAGGCATGGTCGAAGCCCTCGAGGGGACCCTCGATCATGCGCTCTACGGCAAGCTAGATGCTGCCAGTGCGAAAGGCCTTGTACGGCACCATACCGCTCACCACCTGCATCAGTTCGGTTTGCTCGACTGACCAAGCGATTCCGCTTGGCTACTGAAGATCAAACGTGCGGGTCGGTGTTGCGGCACCGGGTATCCACGCCTCAAGCGTGTGTGCCTCAAGGGAGAGCCTCAGCCTGAGGGCTCCACCGTGCACTGCGCCAAACACCCGGTCGTCCAACAGAGGTGCGCCTTGCACATCTCGCACGCGGAGCATGTAGCCCTCACCCTCAGCCTCACTGATGTTGAACGATCTCTCGGTTCCCGGGACGAGGCGAATGGTCACGGGCACATCGCTGTCGACTCCGGTGAGAACGGAAGAGCCTGCGAAGCCTTGCCGGTTGGCGAACACCCGCACGTTTGCGTCGGAGAGGTTCGGGAAGCGAAACTCACCGGCCTCATCGGTCTTGCCGATCGACTTGCGTAGTGAACGAAGCACACCACCATCCGCGGCGGCAAGCGTCAGCCTTGCCCGAACAATCGGTTGGCCGTCTTGATCCACCACACGACCAAACAACGTCTGATTTGCCGACGGCATGGTGATCCGAACAGCATCAGGCGTTCCCTGCATCGGAATCGAAACTTCGACCATCTGCTGCGCGAAGCCCGCGGCCGTGGCGATGAGGTGACCCTTTTGCCCTCGGAAGAAGCCAGGCACCTCGAGCTGGAACCGCCCGGACTCTTGTGTCTCCGTGCTCGCGGGACTGAAATTGTAGCGACCCACCCCACCCATCGTCCCTAGCTCAAGCTCCACCATCGGAGCATTCTGGGTTGACCCGCCCAAGACGACATCGACATCTAGTGTCGTCGCGAGCCTGGGCGTCGATAGCTGCATCGCAACCTCTTGAATGCCGTGGTCAGGCAATCGCACCGACGCAACCCACGCGCTTCCCTGCCAAACGGAAAGCACGAGAGCTTCAACGTCTTTGACGACTCCCTTCACGGTGCCGAGATTCTTCGCATACCGCAGCTCTGAACGAATCCCCAAGTCTGCTTCCAGATCCGTCTTGATCGAGAACTCCTCACGCACGAGCACAAACTGCAGGTCTTCGGGAGTCCAACCCATGGATGCAACGCGGGCGCCGTCCCAGAGCAATCCTCCTGCATCGACCAATCGAATGTCTGCGACAGGAAACGAGACGAGCTCCGCGTTGATGGTCGCATCTTCGATCAGATCCACGGGCACGGTGCCCACAAAGTGGTCTTTCGATTCGAACCGCACGGTGTGGTTCCCGGGTGGGATCTGAGGAGTCATATAGTGCCCCGATGCCGTGGTCCGGAACTGCAGAACACGCCCACCACGCTTCCCGTAGTCCACTTTGGTTTCGAGGGGTTCCGTCAAGTCTCCGCTGTCCAAGGTGACGCGGCCACGGATCCGCGGCCACCGCTCACAGACGATGTGACCTGGCGTTGCCAAAGCTGCAACAGGATGAAACCGCAGCCCCAGAGTCGGATACCACAGCGCAAAAACCGCGCGGCCCTGGACGGCTCGTTCGCGGAACCGGAACCCGCCGTCCAGGCCGGTGCGCGTGACGAGCGGCACGTTGAACACCTTGCCGAGGAGTGCGTCATCTTGCATCCAACCCTGATTGCTGATGTGCCAAAGCGTCCACCGCGTTTGCGCAATCGATCGGTCCTTGTGACCCAACTCTCGCAGATCGTGCTCGCGGAATTCGTTCGCTTCGGTTTCGGTGAGGAAAGCCACTTCGACATCGACTAACGGACGCGAAAGCTCATCGGTGACGGAGCCCTCGAACCATCCGTTCGGTGATTGGGGACCAAGAAGAACCGGAGTTCTCGACCGGGGCTCTAGCGCGCGACCTCCAACGTCATCTGATTCGCTGGGAGCCACCGCCTGACCGCTCGGTGTCGTCGGCGTCGACGTCTGCCCGGCAGACATGCCTGCCACTTGATCTGCTTCGGTCGAGGCATCGACTTCGGGTTGGGGATCGCTTCCAGCGCTCCAGACGAACGCACCGACGGTTCCGAGAACCGCGATGGCGGTGATCGCCACGGTCTTGGTTTGCATAAGGATGCCTACAGCTGAAACGGTAAGGCCGCCGTTGGCGACAGCAGCACCACGGGCCATTGAAAGAGAAAGCAACGGAGCGCACCACGCCTGACGATGACCGTGCTGCCCGTCTAGAGTGCCCCGCAGCTCTTGGCAGGCGCGCTTGATCCGAGTGCGTACGGTTTCGACGGGGACCTGCATTCGCTTGCCGATCTCCCGTGGCGGCAGGTCTTCCCAGAATCTCAGCAAGAGCGTGCTTCGCATCGGTTCACGAAGCCTCTGCACCGCATCGATGACCGAACGGTGCACCTCGAATTGCGCGATCGTCTCCACGGTGGAGGGTTCCGCTTCGGCCCGTGCGGTTCTCCGCTCTCGCCGCAGTCTTCGGTCCCGCGCACGGAACCCGCCTGCGGCAAGGTTGCGAGCGATGCGCTCAAGCCAAGTTCGCAGGCTGGCCTGTTTCGGTTCTGGGCGCTCAAGCTCCGCGACAAGGGTTTCTTGAGCAAGATCCGCGGAGTGCCCGCGAGGGACAAGCTCTCGCGCCAATCGCTCTAGCCAGTCGGTTTGGGCGAGCAGTTGCTCGGGATAGTTTGGCGGTGTGGTCACGTTGCCAGACGTAGTCGTCGCGCTGTGAAGAATCGGTTCAAGATGGAAGACGATTCAAGGGCCGTGAGTGGCCGGCGGGAACGGGGGATCCCGATCCAGCCAGACTCTCTTGCTTGGTGAGTTGCGACCACCGGCTGTTGACGCACACCGCACACGGTCTGAACATTTCTGATCCTTAGACAGACCCTGCCCCACCTCTTCGCTGCATGCATTATCGCGCACTTCCCAACATGCCTCGACGCTTCGAACTCCCTGGATGGATCGCATTGAGCGCGTTGCTGGTCGTGGCCAGCTTCCCGCGAGAAGTCACGGCCCAAGACAAGTCCTCGAGCAACTCCAGGGGCGCGGACTCCCGGAACACGAGGGTCGACGCTGCGATCCGGCTGTACCTCAACGGAGCTCGCCTGCGCACACTCACCGCGGCCAAACGCGAGAGCCTGAACCTGCCGAAGGACTTCCTCGACTGGATCGACAGCGATCCGGTCCGACGCGCCTCGGTCTACGGCTGCCGCAAGGACCCGCTGCCGGTGCTGCTGCAGTTGCTTTCCCTTGAGATCGACCTTGGTGAAGACGTCGTCCGACGCGAATACCCGCAACTCGCTATCGCGTTCGCGATCCAAACTTCCTATCGGGCACCAACCAAGAAGGCTTCGGGCTGGAACGATGGCGATGCCGGAGTTGGCGAACTCACGCTGCCCAGCATCGAGCCAAGGCCGCTTCTCCAACTAGAAATTCCCAGCGACCCACGAGTTACCGTCAACACCAAGGACCCAGACCGCAAGCTCGACCGCGACGACCACATCATCAACTTCTTGGAGGACCACGCGCAGATCGAGGTGGAACGCACGACGAAGGAACTTCCACCGCTGGAGTACGACGACAAGGGTGTCGCCAAGAAGCGCGGCAAGAAGATCCGGGTGACCAAGAAGTTCACCCGAACGTTGGTGGGTGCCGATGTCATCGCGTCCGCGGAACTACAGAAGGAGTTCCGTGATCACATGGCGACTCACGGGCACGACATTCATCTCGATTGCGGAGATCAAGTTGTGCACTGGCAGAGCAAGGCTGCCGTGAAAGACAAAGAACTGCGCGGGCGCATCGCGACCGCACACGAACTGTTTCACACGGCGTATCGCAACAAGGGCCGCATGCCGGCTGAGCGTGACCGCGCGCCATCACCCGCCGAATCCATGGCGTGGCTGATCCGCAACGACCGCCACGAATTCACAGACGAGGAGCGCAAGGCCCGCAGCTGGCCGCGGTTCCCCCTCAACGCGCCTTGGCCCGTCCTGCTCATGCTCGCGGCCGACGATCAACCGTTGCGTGAACGGGAAGACATCTGGATCAAGTTCCGCGATGACGGCGAGTTCCGCACCTACGGCGAATACATCGGCGGGATCGCCCAACAGTTTGACATGCAGTCGGCGCGCCGCGTGAGCCCACTGGCGTTCAACTACGGATCCATCCAGATGATGTGGAAGGACGGTGGTGTGTGCGGAACCATGGGCAACATCGGCGCGCGCACCTATCGCATCTGTGGCGCCCCATCCTCGACGGCCGGCCAACCAGGCCACTGCGCCATCGTGCGCATGGACGTCGACCCGAAAACCGGCTCATTCCGCTGCGTAGGCGGCCAATACGCCACCGGCGGTGACGAAGTGACCACCGTTCACGCCGGTTGGAACTTCGACGATATCGGCGGTCGTCGCCCCATGGTGTTTCACCAATCCATCGCTTGGGGAGTCAACGCTGGCCTGGCGTCATTCGTGGACACCTTGGTGATGCGCCGCTTCTGGGACGCCTCAAAAGAAAACAAGGGCAGCAAGCCGGGCCGCGAGTTCATGGAGGCCGCGTTGCACAAGAACGTGTTCGCCCTGGCAGCAATCCTCGGCGTCGTGAATTCTGCCCCGGATACGAGGTCCGCCGTCGCGCTGCTGGACTCGTTCAACAAGCGGTTCGATCGGTTCAAACAGGCCGCAGACTACCCGCTGTACCGGGCCACGGTGCGCGATCTGGTCCACGCGCAGGTGCTCGCGATCGGAGCGCCCAAGAGCAAGAGCGAAGCGTTGAAGCTCTACGCGACGCTGCAGCGGCAAGAATGCCAGTCCGCACCACTCCTTGCGCGCACGTGGCGCGCGATGGGTGGCGAGCGAGAATTCACGAAGCGATGCATCGCCGCCGTGAAGAGTTACGTGGCATCGAATCGCACGAAGGCCGCATCCACCCAACTCGGCAAGCAAGTTAAAGAGTGGGGTCGCACCATCCAAGGCAAACCAGCGAAAGTGGTTTGGGCCAACCGGTTGCTTGAAGCGTTCAAGGGCAAGGAAGCCTTGCGAACACGCCGTAAGGCCAAGCTGGATCCGGTGGTGACGACTCTTTGCAAGATGGCGAATCGCGAACCGCCCACCCTCAGCAAGTAGACCCGTGTGTTCTTGCCGAGCGAGTACGCAACGCTTCCGGGAAGACTTCTAGGAAGTTCGTGCACGCCGAACGCGGCTGATTCGCGGCCGCGCTCATGCGTTGATCGATGCGGGCACGCGTTCGAACGTCGAAGTCACACTGCCGTCACGGCGAAGTTGTCGGCCACTCGAAAAACGTGTCGCATTGCAGCCCGCCATGGTCGCTGAAAGTCACCGCGTCGGGAAATTGTCGCTGCCCAACAAAGAAGAAAGCAATGGACCGGTCCAATGCTCTGCATAGGGTGATTGGCGATCGGTCGCACACCGCGATCGACACCAAGTTGGAGATCAATTCAATGCGCTTACTATCGCTAGTTCTGTTCGCTGCCCTTTCGATTGCCGCAGCACCACGCTCGCAGTCAAACTTCGAGGGTTTTGAAGGAGTCATTCCCGGCTCGTATGCATCATTCGCAGGCTTTACGGCTCCCGGCGGAATCGGTGGCTTCTCTCGAATCGGCACCCTCGGCCTTCTGCTGGTCGACAACGGTGCGCTGTTCCCGCCGCAAACGGGCACAAACGCAATGTTCGGCCGTGGCGTCGACGTGCAATTCCGCCTGAACAGTCCACGCAAGCAGTTCTTCGGCCGCTTCCGCGCACTGACGTTCGTCAACCCACCGCCCAACACAATGCGGATTCGGTTCTATCTGACGAACTTCACATGGACCCCGTGGCTGCCACTGGCGATCAACCCCGCGGGATACGTCAGCGGTTATTGGAACGTCGGCAACATGTTCAACCAGGGATACTGGGCCGCGCAAATGGCCGGTAACGGTGGATTGCCAGGTTATGTCGGCATGGACCACCTCTGGGTGTTCTGAGTCAACAAGCCATCACTCGGTTAGAGCCCTCTGATTGAGGACGGCTCTTACCAAGAACAACGTTCTCTGGAGGCCTCCAGAGCGACCTGCCCCTCTCGTCCCTGCGACGTGAGGCGGCCTGATGCTTTATCACAAAGCGTCCAGAGCCTTTGCTCGCCGTCGATCCTCAGGAACACACCCTGAGCCACAAGCTGTTCTTCGACGAATTTGCAGCCGCGAAGGTACGGTTGAACAACGTGCTGCCGGGCTTCATTGGCAGCCTGCGCAAGAAGCAAGAGTTCAAGGATCGCGTCCCCATGAACCGCTACGGCACTTCCAACGAGGTTGCCCGCGTGATCGCGTTTCTTTGCCTCGGAAGGCGCGGGATACATCACTGGCCAAAACATCTGCGCGGACGGAGGCATCACGCGATCTGTGCGACGGCGCAGGCGCATCACGCGGAGCGAAGCGCCGGCCAAGACGACCGCTACCGCACGACGAACTCGTAGCCTGACGTCGTGGCGATCCCCCCGCCCGCTGGGCCAGGGAACGTCAGAGCTTGCAACGCCAAGCGCGTGCCAGCAAACCCGAACGGAATCGTCAGCAGGCTGCGCTGATCCTGACCCGCCGTGTCCAACGAGTGAATCTGCAGCGCCACATTCCCGCCCAACCAAATCGTGCAGCCATTCGGCAAGATGACTTGGCCGGACCTTGTGGCAAGCGCGATGCCGTAAAGCGCGTTCGCGGGGCCGCCCGAAACCGTCGTCAGCAAGATTCCGGGCGACGTCGGACAGCGAGCCAGCCGCAGCCGTGGCGCGCTGGTTCCACTCGGGCAACCTGCACCCAGCGCGGTCGTGGGACACACAAAGTCGCAGCCGCGCACATCCGCATAGCCGCCCGACCCAACCAACGTGCCGACGCCCGTGACCTTGTCGACCGTGTAGAGCTCCGAACGACCGTAGAACAACTGACCCGAACCATCGACGCTCAAAAACTGGCCGCCGCCGGAGAGCTGGACGCTCGGATTGACGTCAGTCGCCGCGCCGGTGGCAGGGTCGACCGTGAGCAGTCCGTTGCGCCCGATCGCGAACAGAGTCGAACCATCGTGAGCGAGAGCCTGAACAGTCGTCGATCCCATCGCGCCGACCAGGGCAGAGAAGCCGTTGAATGGATTCACGATGTAGAGGCTGTCACCCGTCCCGATACCGGAGTCAACAACAGCGTAGAATCGGCGCTGGACGGAGTCGTAGGCCAAGCCACGGACGTCAAGATTCACTGTGCTCGTGGTCGTCGCGCTGCCCGAGGGCACGTGAAGCATCTGAAACTCCGTGCTCCCACCGCGGGTGTAGCCGATCCACACCACGTTGCCCGCCACAAGCATCGAGTTCGATCCAGTCGAACCGCCTCCACCTGGAAAACCCGTGGGCCCAACCAGCGTGCCCTCACCGGTTGCCGAGTCGATTCGGAACACGTCGTTGGCATAGGAGATGCCGATCATGTCCTGGGCCGCCGCGGTTGCGGCGAGGGATATGCAGAGGCTGAAGGCGAGACGAGCGCGGTAGCGGGTCATGAACTTGTTCCCTAGTAGCAGACGAGGAGGATCTACCAAGAAAGCGGCGCGCCAACCGGCCGCGCTCGCGAGAACGCGAGAATCCGGACTTGGTCTGGCGAAGCGAGGCACAGGCGCCTCGTGGACAGCTCCTAGGAGCACCGAGGGTTCAGGGATCGGGCCCCAAGAAACCGCTACGGACCGGTCGACGAATTCGCCACCATGGTCGCGAGTTGTCATCGCGTGTTTGGAGCTGGCCGGCTCCGGGATTCGGTCACCGGCCAAGTCTCCGCGTGTTTCGTTGAATCACGCAGGCTGTGTGACGGGGAGAGTGACGTCGCTCAGAGCGAAGCACAGTCCCCGTCCACATGTTGCAAGCCGCGGGCTTGCGCGAACTGCGACTGACTAGTCGCGGCGGCCGCCAGGACGCGACTGGCGCTCCTGTGCTTCGTTGACGCGCAACGTGCGGCCATCGAGGTCCGTGCCGTCAAGCGCCTGAATGGCAGCTTGGGCATCCTCGGGGGAGCCCATCTCGACGAACGCGAAACCGCGCGGGCGTCCTGTGTCGCGATCCATGACAACGGAGACGCTCGCAACGCTTCGCGAGTCTTGTTCGAATGCTTGGGTGATCCCTTCTTCGGTAGAGTTGAAGGAGAGGTTTCCGACGTAGAGCCTGGTGCTCATAGTTTCGATCCTTTGAGGGTCGTGGTGTTGCGGAAGTCGAACTCGAGCGCCATTGCCAACGCGACAATGGGTACTCCGCAGGCCCTCCATAGGAAGAAACCGAGCGGGCCTGCTAGCCGTTGTGGCCACAGACGCCGCCACATACGCACGCGAAATCGATCAGACTGCAAAGCGACGACCAAGGGTTGAACCCATGGCCATCTCTGGCGGGGACAGTAGGGCGCGACCAGCCTCAGCTCCGGGGAATTCTCAGAAAGACTGTTGCTCACGCCCCCTCAGGAGCGGGCCCGAGGTCTTGAACCCATCCGTCTGCGCGGTTGGTCTGACAACGATTCGCGACCACAAAACGATCCGAGCCGCTGATCCAGGAGCCCCAGGAGATCGTCTCGGCCCATGATGAAGGATGGGTCTACCCCTCCCCGCACGCCTCCCGATCCTGCCCAGATCCCCTTCAGTCAACCGGGGCACCCGCCGTGTCCGCCGTCGATTGCGAGACGACGACTTCCGAGATTTCTAGAAACCATGAAACCTCACGAACCACGGGGCTCCGCGTGAAACGATTTCTCGCAGTCCTCCTGACGGGATGCTCGGTCACCGTCCTGCACAGCTGCGGCCAATCCAGCGCCGACGGCGATGCGTCCCGATCGCGCGCAGAGCAGCACGCACCGAACCAGCCGTCGCCAGTCGACCGTCGAACCAAGTGGCCGTTCTCACAGTCTGGGCTGAAGCCGAAAAGCTCCGGACAACCGCCGAGTTCTACGAGACCGTGCTGGGGCTTCGCCGTGTTGGCAACAGCACATCCCCCTACATCTTCGACACCGACGGCACGTTTCTCGCGATCATGGAGGGTCAGCTTGAGCAACCCCGAGACCCCAAACGACGCTGGCCGATGTTCGCCCTCACCGTTCCCGATCTCGACAAGTCGGTGCGCGCCCTTCGTGAAGCAGGGGTGAAACTCCCATGGGGCATCGAAGAGTTCGGCGTGCCAACCCCCAGCTCACGGTTCGTGATGTTCCACGACACCGCGGGCAACCTGATCGAGATCGTGCAGTGGCTGTGACGCAACGGTTCGCGGTGCTTGCTCTACCGATGACGACCAGCTGAACTTCGTTCGTCTCAATCAAGCCGAACAGTTCCCGCCCTAAAGCGCGATTCGCTTTGTGTTGGATCTCCCGATGGATGCGGGGCAACAAACGAGTGAGGCACGACTCATTGATGGGTACCACTGCTGGGCTGCGCCGCTCAAACGCGACGTTGTCGGGATGAGATCTCGATGCTTGATTCGGAGCACAAGACGCTCTTCGCAGTTCATCGGCCTGAGTTACCGATGGACTGTCTAGCTACTCATCGTCGTCGGACTGCTGCACCAGCTTGACGACGTTCCAGCAGTAGTCACCGATCTTCTCCATGTTGGTCATCATGTCGAGATACAGCAGCCCGCGCTTCAGGTCGTAGCCGTGCTGTTCAACCCGCTTGGTCTCGAGCTGGCGGCTCTCGTCGCGAAGTCGGTTGATCTTCTCCTCGATAAGCTTCGCTGTGATCACTTGGGTATCGCCGGGGCTCCGCAGACCCGAGACCGTCACCTCAAGCATCTTGTCGACCTGCGCAGCCATGGCCGCTAGTTCGGCCTGGGCGTCAGCATCGAATTTGAAGCCAGCGTCGAAACGACGCTGGGCCAACAGGACCAGGTTGGTGCAGTGATCGCCAATCCGCTCGATGTCGTTGGCCATCTCCAAGAACCGGGCGACGTCACGGCCGACGCGCTCCGAAGTGCCCGACCGCGCCCATTGCGAGCAGAACTGGATGATCTCGAGCTCCATCTGGTCGGTCTTCTCTTCCTCGCGACGAATGTCTTCGACCAGACTGCCAAGCCGCGTGTCGGGGTTGGTGATGACCTCTGTGACGTGGGCGAATGCCTCGTGGCACACCACCACCATCTCCTCGACGCCGCGGCGAACCTCGACGCCAGCAAGTTCGGGCGTCCCCAGCAAACCTGACTCGAGAAACTCCAGGTGTGCCTTCTCGCGCTCGGCGTCGAGAATCGGCACGAACCAAAGCACGATCGCTTCGAGTCGACCAACAAAGCCGATCATCACCGCCGTGTTGGTGACGTTGAACATCGTGTGGAACAGCGCCACCTGGGTCGTCGCGACCAGGATGCTGGTATGAGGATCGCCAGGGATCACCTGACGGATGATCGAAAAGCACAGCGGCATGGCCACCAACATCCAACACACGCCCACCACGTTGAACAGTGTGTGGAACGTGGCGACGCGACGCGCGTTCCGGTTGGCACCGATCGCGGCGAGCTGCGCGGTGATCGTGGTTCCGATGTTCTCACCCAGCACCATCGCGGCGGCCAGGTCCAAGTCGATCCAGCCCTTCGCGACCATCGTCAGCGTGATCGCCGTCGACGCCGACGACGACTGCACGAACACGGTAAGGACCGTTCCGAGCAGCACGAACAACAACGTCGAACCGAACCCGAAACCGGTGAGGCTCTGGGCAAACTCGAACGCCGCTGGGTTCGCTTTGAAGTCCGGCACGGCGTCCTTGAGGAACGAGAGCCCCAGGAAAAGGAGGCCAAATCCAACCATCACCTCGGACATCTGTCGGGTGCGGGGGGACTTCAG
>CBESZZ010000049.1:0-11439 GCA_965534055.1 uncultured bacterium
GCACCGTATGGAATCGTCGAACCAGTGGATGATGCGTCCGGTCCGGACAGCGAGCCCAGTACGCCACAATCGAAGGGATCCGCATGAAACACCCACCGATCACCCCTTGGGCCCGCACCCGGCGCTGGTTCTCGGACCTTGAGGCTCGTGGCGTGGATCGACTCCGCGCTGAATCTACGGGAGAGGCCAGCACTGGCCCCGATCACGGACATGCAGATGCCGGCGATACCGACCGCGAGGGCATGCCGCAGGAGCGCATGGACAGCCTCGAGCGCGCCACGGCCGAGCAGATCCTCTTGCTCACCCGCAACCTTCCGGTCGCGGCGACGCCGGCTGCACTGGCGTCGCCCGAGTTTTTGGACGGCATCTTGGACCGCGCCCTGCGAGCCTCAGAGCCAGTGATCCCCCTGGATACCCTGTTGCAGGCCTCGGCGCCGACCGGGGCGGATTCGGACTCGGTTCCGCCAGGCTCCGATGAAATGCATGGCGCTTCCCTAGAGGGGGCGTTCCCCCATCTGCATCAGGCACTGGAGCATTGGGCCGCGGATGCCGTGCCGCAGCCTGCGGAACCTACATGGGAGTCCGTGACCGCGTCAGTGCGTCAGGATCTTGCTCAATTCCGGTCAAGCGGATCCCGATTGCGTCGACGACGGGTTGGAATCGGCTTCGTTCTCGCCGCGAGTCTGGTGTTGGCAAGTCTTTATGGTATCCGTGGGGGAACACCCGAGCTGGCTTCACCCGTCTTTGTGGAACTCGATGTCCCTCCTCTGGGCGACATGTTCGGCACCATGGCTGTTCGCAGAGCAGCAACACCCATCTAAACCTCTCTCCTGACGCGTCCATCACCGCGCGCTCGCCCTTCTCGCCTCGCCATGAATTCCGCCCATCCACACGCCATGCAGTCGACCACGACTCGAGGCGACCGCCGCGTCTTAGGACGGCGGCGCCGGGCGGCTCTGGTTCTGGCAGGATTCGGAGTCTCGCTGCTCGGGATCTCGGGAGCCGGGTCCACGGTGCTGCGGGCGCAAACCCAGCCATCGCACTCCTCAACGGTCGATGCCGGAAGTGCGGTTCGTCCCACCACGGGGCGGTTGCGGCGGGTTTCGGACCTCACATTTGAGGTCCTCTTCGACGCGCACAAGACTTACACCTACGAGGTCCAACAGGTTCGGCGCGTGCGACAGGACGATCCAGCCCGGGTCTCGATGTATGCCGGAGTTCACGAACAGCTGCTTCATCGTGGCGATTCGGAACCCGGGGGCGAAGCGTTCCGCCTGTCCTTTGTCGCACCGGAGATCGGCCTTTTCGATCAGGCTGAGCTGGATCTACGGCGGGCTCAATACGTCTCGTCGGCGGGCTTCCTCTACGCGAACCACTCCTTCCGAGTTCGCGACGCTGCACTGGCCGCGCTGAACTATCAGCTCGTCGTGCTCGGACCCGCGCAGCGGTTGGCGCGTCCCGTGGCCCGCGCGCTGGTCTATCCGCGCGAAGAGAGCCCCAGCGCGTGGCTGATCGACGTCGACATGGAGTCTGGTCTTGTTCTCTACTCCGGTGAGTACGACCTCAAGACGCAGATCCTGCGGAGCGAGCTTCGCGTCACTTCATTGAAGTTGGGCAGAGACGCCGCGATTCCTGTGCAGCCGGGCTGGGAGTATCGGTCTTTGCACACCACGCGGCACTTCGAGGGACCTGCGCAATTGCGGCAGGCGCTGCAGAACGATCCGACTCTGCGAAGCCTCCGTTTCTCGTTGACCGACGTTTCGAACGACTTCTTGCCCATGGGCTACGTCTCGGTCGACATCCGGGTGACGGAAGATCCCTACAATCAGGATCGGAAGCTGATCCACGCGTTCTCGGACGGCATCGACATGACGTTTGTCGCGCAGTCGGTGGGCCTTGATCCCTTCGCGGTGCTCGAGCAGAACCTCGGCCCGGCGAATGGGCAGCAGATTGGGAAGTTCGCTGACTGGAACGTCATGCAGTTCGTGTTCCACGATCGTGGGTCCAACTTCATGGTCGCTGGTCGAAGTTCCGCGGGTTCGCTGGACGAAACGGCGCTGAGGCTCTTCCAAGCCGCCCGCGCCCGTCGCTAGCGGCGGCCCCTCGCGCGTCACGGCGATCGATCGCGCGCGGACAGGTGCTCGACACTCTCAATGTTGAGACAGGTGTCGTGAAAGTGCCCCCGACCGTCGCATTCGGTTGGATTTGTTGGACGCAGCACGTCGCGAAATCTCGCCACACGTCCTGCGCAGCAACGGCTCAGCGCTGAGGTTCGCGGGTTCCAGCTGCGGCCCTGCGACGTGAATCGACCTTGCCAAGCGTGGTTTGAAGTTTGGTCGAGCCTCGCCACCAGAGCTGGCATGCAGCGTGCGAAAGGGTTGGTGCACACGCAACCAACGACCCGCACGAGACAACGACCCATGCAGCCCGAACAACCATCTCCTTCCGATTCCGGTGATCATCAGCCCCTCGGCTCTGCCGAGTATCGGGCTCGCCTGATGACCAAACTCAACTGCCTCATGGCGGTTCTCGAAGTTGCCATCAGCAAGATCGCCAAGAACATGGATCTGCCCGGCGCCAACGAAGAACGCCTGACCAAGATTCGCAGCAACCTGGAGAACACCCTCTCCATCTGCGAGCGCGCCAAGTCGACTCTCGAGCGGAGTCCAGCACGGAACGCCCGCTCGAGGCAGCTTCCCGCGATCACCGCGACATCGATCGACAAGATGTCGGCCCGAGACTACGTCGAGCTTTCTAGCATCGAGGAGTATCGGAAGTTCAAGCAGCTGCCGCCCATCCAGACCGACGAACTCGTCGCGCTCGACATCGAAGAGCTCGTCAAGAAGTTCAACTGATACGCGCGCGCGGACTAGCCTACCGCGACGCACAGTCGAACCCGAGGTAACAAGCCGAGCTAGCGCTCCTTGAGCTTCGCTTCGATGGCGGCAGTGACGTCTGCCGCCAATCCCGTTTCCCGCAAGACGAGCTTGCCCTTCTCGTCGAACAACAGCCACGTCGGCAAGCTGGACCATCGGTGCAGCTTGCGAGTGAACGGCAACCCGATTGGGAATGCCGGATATGTGGAGCTTTGCGCTTGAGTGAACGCGACGAGTGCTTCCTGCTTGGCCTCGTCTTCCCGCACTCGCTCGAAGCTCGCCGCGAGGACCGTCAGCTTCCCGTCTTCGACGAAGCGCGTGTGCCACGCTTGGAGCTGCGCTGCGGTGTCGACGGCGCTCTTGTCCCAACTTGACGTGATGGCGAGCAAGAGTGCCGATCCGCGGAACGACTCCATCGAAAGCTCCGTGCCTTGGATCGTCGTTGCGTTGAACTCGAAGCCCGAGTCACCGTTGCCTGGTTGAAAGAGCTTTCCTGCCGGAATGACTTCGGGTTCGTCCTCTTTCGTACCGTTGTCCAGATCCACATCTAGACCGAGCTGGGAGCGAACGAACACTTCGAGTGCGACGGCGTCTTCCGACTTGAAGCCACGGTCTGTGCCCAGGACGCGAAGACCCTTGCCAACGCGAACCAGAGTTGGGAACGACTTCACATCGAACTGCTCGCGCAGTGCGTCAGTGCCCAACGCCAAGGGGTAGGTGATGTCGTGCTCTTGCGCGAATTTGCGCAGCACGTCGATGGCTTCTTCGTCGTCCACGCGTTCGAACGCGATGCCGACAATTTCGAGTCCGTACTGCGCGTACTTGCGATGCAGCTTGGTCAACACGGGGATCGCTTCACGGCACGGAGGACACCAAGTGCCAAAGCAATCGATGAGCACAACCTGCTTGCTCATGTCAGCGCTGCGCACCACGCGTCCTCCCAGAGCAGTGACTTCGAACGCTTCCAGTTCGGAGGCTGGCGACTCGACTGCCGGCTGTGACGCAGCTGAGGGAGCGTCTTCCGGTTGGCTTTCCGGCGCGTCCTGGGATGCCGCAGGCGTGGGCAGGGTCATGCACGCCATCAGGGCCGCCATTGTTATTGCCCTGCGGCGCGGGTTCGCGTGCAGGCGATGGGGCAGGAGAGGGAACGTGTCTTGCATGGCTCGCATCGGTAAGGATTGACCCGGGTGAGGCGCGGCGACCAGTCTGAGGTCGACCCAAGGGAAGCATGGATCCTATGCTGGGCCCATGACGACCGCAGAAAGCAGGGAGGTTCGAATCCACAACGACGAGACGCGGGTGGCAGTGGAAACTTGCATCGGCCGATTGGGCCTGATGGGGTCCGACGCGGGACTACGCGAAGTGACCTGGTCTGCCCCCCGAGGCTGGTCGAAGCCAAACCGGCGGACGCCAGCCCCACTCCGGGCTGCGCAGGCCGCGCTGGAGGCCTACTTCGTGGCGCCGCACGAACCCATTCCAGACCTAGAGCTGGACCTGGGCAAACTCACGGAGTTCCAGATCTCGGTCCTGCAAGTGTTGGCGGCGTCGGTCCCCGCTGGCGAGACCATCGGCTACGGCGAACTCGCCGAGCGCGTGGGGCGCCCCGGAGCGGCGCGCGCCGTCGGTACGGTCATGGCCCGCAATCCACTGCCCTTGGTTTTTCCCTGCCATCGGGTTGTGGCCAGCGCCGGGCCGGGAGGATTCGGACCTGGATTGGAGCTCAAGCGACAGCTGCTGAACCTGGAAGGAGTGCAGCTCCGCGTGCGCTGAGGGGCCCTGTGGGGGGGCGTTTTGGCCCATGGGGGCGTCCCTTGGCCGCGATTCTGACCACGGATGTGTCAGTGGGCTTCATGTAGCCACGGGTTCATGCCGATTCCAAGAGAGCGGAATCAGGCATGACTCAAGACACGAATACCCTCGAAGGCGTCCGCGCCGCGACGAACACAGTCACCGTCCCAGGGCGGTTGCTCGTTGTGGCACCCAATGACGCGGACACGTCATTGCTTCGGTCCAAGCTCGAAGCTCTTGGGCACGAGGTGCATCACGCCTCGACATGGGATGACGCCACCAGTTGGCTGACAACCGCGCCCGCAGTCTTCACGCTGGTGGCCGACGGCCATCCAGCCGCACCTGATGGCTTGAACGCCCGCTTGGGTCACCGCCTGCCCATGGCCC
This sequence comes from uncultured bacterium, assembly GCA_965534055.1. Lineage (GTDB taxonomy): Bacteria > Planctomycetota > UBA1135 > UBA1135 > UBA2386 > CBESZZ01. The sequence goes on from CBESZZ010000049.1 coordinate 5,052, forward strand.
GGGGCGAGATCGGGGATCCGATGCGTCGTGCGGCGGAAAGCGCGGTGCGGATTCATCCGCAGGACGACCCACGGTTCCTGGCGGCTCAGCTTGAAATGGCCGCCGACGTCGCAAGGCTTCAGGAGCGATGTGCGGAGCTCGTTGAGCAGGTGCAGGCGTTGCAGACCGGTGAATCTCTCATCGGCAACACGCCGGCGATTCGTCGACTTCAGTCCGTGCTGCATCGCGCCGGCGAAGGCGACGCCACGGTCCTCATCGAGGGTCAAGCGGGCACCGGCCGAAGTTTGGTTGCGCAGCTTCTGCACGAAGCCAGCCCCCGTGGCACCACCGAACTGGAGACTGTCGACGCATCGACGCTGAACGTCGCCGAGCTCGAAAAGACGCTCGCCCGAACCGGCACAGCGATCTTGCTCGAGAAAGTCGAGACACTGCCCAGCGACGGTCAGGCGCGCTTGGTGCGCTTCCTGAAGGAAGCCCCGGCCCGTCGCGCGGACGATGCAGGCGACGCGGTTCCGACCGGCGTGCGCTTTCTTGCAACGACCAGCGCAAGGCTGCCCGAGCTCGTGGCCCGCGGTGCATTCCGCGAAGACCTCTTCTACCGACTGAACGTCTTCTCGCTGCAGTTGCCTAGCCTGCGCGAGCGCAAGGAAGACATCGGCCTACTCGTGCGCCACTTCATTCACCGCCATGCAGCCGCCGCCGGCCGCACGAAGCTCCCGGCGTTGACGCCCAATGCGCTTTCCTACCTGGAATCGCAGCCTTGGCCCGGCAACGTTCGCGAGCTGGAGAAAGCCGTGCTGCGCTCACTGACGATGTGCGGCGACGGTTCGTTGGAAGCCGCGCACTTCTCCGGCGATGCTCCGCACACCAACCGGTCGGCAACCCCGCCGACCGCTAGTCAGTCGGAGGCTCGTCCCGAGCGCTCGTCCGTGGTGAACGCCGGCGCGGAAGCTGAAAATGGTGACGTGTCAGAAAGCGACATCCGCACCTTCAAGGAAGAAGAGCAGCTGCTGCTCAGCCGCGCGCTCCGCGCCACCAAGGGCAACGTTCGCCGCGCGGCGAAGCTGCTCGGCATCGGCCGTGCGACGCTCTACCGCAAGATTCAGATCTACAAGCTGAACCTCGGCGGCTAGTCGAGCGGTGTAGAAACCTCGGGCCTTTTCCGTGCCCGACAACGCCGGTTGAGGTGTTCGATCGTCCTCGGCGTCTCCATGAAGATGCCCGCGGCAACCCGCGCGCGCTGCGAACGACACCGTCCACTCGCAGGCAAAGCCCCAGCTGGCCGCACCACACCATGAGGCTCTCAGCCTCCGACCGCTTTGCGAAGCGCGCTGGCGATTCGAGCCCGGGCCCCTGAGGATTCTCGGCATGCCAGCCCCCGCCCCGGTCACGATCCTCCTGAGCGACGAATCCATCGTCGTCATCGACAAGGTTGCCGGTCTGCTCGCGGTGCCTGCCCCGGGTCGCAGCGGGCCATGCGCCGTCGATTTGGTTGGCCGTGCGGTGGGAGATCGGGTCTATCCGGTGCACCGTCTGGACGAGGAGACCTCGGGGGCTTTGCTGTTCGCCCGCAACCTCGAAGTGAAGAGTCGCCTCGAAGCGGCATTCAAAGCCCACGCAGTGGAGCGTTCGTACCTGGCGTTGGCGAGTCGGGTGCCGTCTCCCGTCGCCGGCAGGATCGAATCGAAGCTGCAGGAACAGGGTGGCCGCATGGTGACGGTCCAGAAAGGCGGTGTCCGAGCCGTGACGCACTACCGGACGCTCGAGCGGCGCGGCCGGCACGCGCTGGTGCTCTGCCGGCTGGAAACGGGTCGTCGCAACCAGATCCGCGCGCACCTCGCCGAGCTTGGTTGTGTCTTGGTGGGTGACCGGAAATACGGGTACCGCCGAGGTGGTGCGGCAGACCGGTGGACGCGAACGATGCTGCACGCCTGGCGATTGGAATTCGATCATCCGGTCACAGGAGTGCGTCTGCAGGTCGAAGCACCGGGGGACGAACCGCTGTTGCGTCCGCCCGCATCCGATTGAACCGACGGCGAGACCGCGAGCGCATGCTTGTCTGAACGCCGACCCGGCTTAGATTCCATGGCGTGCGCTCTCCCCCCAAGGTGACCGAGAAGTCTCTCTTCGCCTTCCTGGAACGCACGCGTCTGCCGCTCTTCCATCACCTTCGAGGGTTGGTCCAAAGCGTGACAGTGGCCCTCGCGATCGGCACGCTCGCCTTCGGGCTGTTTGTGCTCATCAAGGACGGGCTTCCGCTTTGGGACGCGTCGAGGCCGTGGTCAGGGGCCTTGCCGTTGTTCGTCGCGTTCCCGCCGTTCCTTGCGGGCACCTGGTTCGCCCACAAGGGATCGATGAGCCGTGGGGCGCTCGGCCTGTTCTTGGGCCTGCTCGTGCTGAGCCTGATGGCTCTCATCCCGCGCGGTCCGTCCTCGACTGGCTGGTTCGTGCAGCCCGTTCTGCTGGTCGCGGCGACGGCGTGCTTGGGAATTTTCCCTGGCCTGCTGATGACGCTGGGCGCGAGCGCGGGCCTGTGGATTTCGTGGAGCTGGGTGCCGCACGAGATGCCCCTGGGCAGCGTGCTAGGGATCATCGCGGTGCTTTTGACCTCCGGGTTGGTCGGGGTTCTGGTCCATGGCATCGTCGGCGAAGCCCTTTGGACCGAAGAGTCCCATCGAGCGCGGGTTCGCGATACGCGGCGCGCGTTGCGCTACCGCGAGCGGCTGCTTCGGCACGCGCTGCGGGTGGAAACGGTCGGAGACATCGCCAGCTTGGTTGTCCATCAACTGCGCAACCACAGCCAGGTGATGATGGGTCACCTGGCGTTGGCGCGTCACGACGAGGGCGAGCGGAAAGAAGAACGCCTCGAAGCGATCACCGAGATCCTGCACGAAGAACGTCCGCTGCTGGATCACCTGCTAGAGCTCGCGCATCCCGAAGACGGGGAGACGCGGACCGAAGACCTCTCGCAGCTCGCCCATGAGTTTTGCCGCAAGTCGAGCATGGTGCTGCCGGCCAGCGTGCGCGTCGAAGTCGCCATCGATCCTGAACCGCTTCCCGTGCGCGTCGACTCACGGGGGCTCGACCATGCGCTGTGGAACTTGGTGATCAACGCCAAGCAGGCCATGTCGGAGGAGAGTGGCATTCTGCGCATCGATGCCGGCCAGCAGGACAACAAGGCTTGGTTGAGCGTCGAAGACAACGGCTGCGGAATCACGCCGGCTGATGCCGCGAAGATCTTTGAGCCCTACTTCACCACCAAACCTCTGGGCACCGGCACGGGACTGGGTTTGACCGCTGTGTCGCGATTCGTGCGCGGCGTCGGCGGCACCGTGGAAGTCGACAGCGCTGTGGACGAAGGCACGCGGTTCACGCTGTGGTTCCCGCTAGTGGAAGCGTCCGATCCGATCGAGCCGCCGGCCGAGGCCCACGCCGGCTGATTCAGCTTGTTGGGTGGCTCTCGGCCATCGGCGATCCTGCTAGAACGACAGCTGCACTGTGCGTCCCATTCGCTTGGACAGCACTTCAGCCAACACGTCGGCCAACGAGCCCCGGCCCTTGGTGTCTTGCCATGTTTGATCGGCTGCCCTGAGCTCGAAGTGCCACGCCGTGGCTCCTGAGGCGAGCCAGATTTGATGGGCCGCGGTCTGCCGGTTCATCACGCTCACTGTGCCGTCCGCGAACTGCATCTTCAGCACGCCCATCGACAGGTCCGCGTCGACGTCGTCCGGATCGAATGCGTCGAGTCCGTCGAGGATGGAATCCAGGAAGGAGTTTGCGGCGGTCAGGAATTCCTGGTCATTCATCGTCGGGACACCTGCGCGCGTTTTGGCTCAGCGACGTGCATTGGCGCACATCCTGCGTGCGGTGTTACCATAAAAAAGAAGTGACCAGGAGTGAGTGATCACTCCTGGCCACTGCAGTGGGTCCTGGCCGGCGGTCGAAATTGTTTGCCCTCTCTCGATCGGACGTTGCACCTTGCGGTGCGTCATCCGTGTCGCTGGCCGGGACCACTCGTCCCATGCAGGTGGTAGACGCTTCAGGGGGCGGATCTTTCCAAGACAGGGAAGTTTTTTTTCGCCGTCCCGAGAACGACGACTCCAACGCGAGGTGTACGGCCGGATTTGGCGAATGTCCCAAAGTCCTGTCGAAGCACTCTGCGGCCTGAAACGGCTGCGGCATCAAGCGGTTCAGGCCAACCGCTCAGACCTGCCGTTCAGGGGCGATCGGCGGTCCGAACCCAGCCCGGAATCAGGTCGTCAACGCTCACGCCTTCAGCGTCGGCCTCGAAGCGCAGCACCACGCGGTGACGCAAACTTGGAGCAAGCGTGCTCTCCACGTCGCTTCGCATCACGTGGGGTCGACCGTCTAGCAGAGCGCGCGCTTTCGCTCCGAGCAGAATCGCTTGACCGGCGCGCGCACTCGCACCAAACCGCACCAAGCGCCGTGTGTCTTCGGTGCTATCCGTGGCCGCGGGCAGCGTCGCTTGAAGCAACTTTGCGACAAACTGAATCAGTCCATCGTGCACAAGCACTTCGCGCACGAGCCGCTGGAACTCGAGGAGGTCGGCGGCGGTCATTTTCGGCGCCAGAGGTTCGGGCCGCGTTCCGGTGGTCTCGGCCAGGATTTGAACCATGGCCTCCACGGACGGTGGTTCGATGACCAGCTTGAATGCGAAGCGATCCAATTGAGCTTCCGGCAGGGGGAACGTTCCTTCCAGTTCGATCGGATTCTGCGTTGCCACGACGTGGAACGGTTCCGGCAGGCGATGAGTTTCGCCGGCCACGGTCACCGAGCTCTCCTGCATCGCTTCGAGCAACGCGCTTTGAGTCTTGGGCGTGGCGCGGTTGATCTCGTCCGCCAACACCAGCCCGGCGAACAGCGGCCCGCGTTGGAAGCGAAACCTCCGCGTTCCATCCCGTTCCTCGAACACCTGGGTGCCCGTGACGTCCGCGGGCATCAGGTCTGGGGTGAACTGCACCCGGGAGTGCTCGAGCCCCAGGCCGGCAGCGATCGTTTTGACCAGCAGAGTCTTGCCGAGGCCAGGGACGCCTTCTAGCAGCAGGTGTCCGCCTGCCAGAATGCCCACGACCAGATCCTCGACCACGGCTTCTTGCCCGATCACCCGTTCGTTGGTCTGCGCGATGAGGACTCGCGCGGTATCCGCCAAGGCGATGGCGCGTTCTTGGACACTCATGGTTGGGTCTCCGTTGCGTTGCTCGGATCGTTGTGAACTGGATCCGCCACAGACAAGGCAGTGTGGTCCAAGAATCGTTCGGCACCGTCTGGAAACACCAAGACGATGGGGCCCTTTGTGCCGTCATCCGCGAGGCTCAGGCCAGCGTGCAAGACGGCCCCTGACGCGGGTCCGACCAGGAGAGACTCCTCGCGAATCAGTCGCCGCGTCGCCACGGCTGCGTCTTCGCACTCCACCGCGATCAGTCCATCCAACTGCTGCGGCACCAAAATCTCCGGCACGAAGCCCGCGCCCAACCCAGGAATGTCGTGCCTGCCCGCGGCACCGCCCGCGAGCACCGGACTCCCGGCTGGCTCGACGCCGAAGATTTTCACCTCCGGGGCGTGGTGCCGGAAGAACCGCAGGCACCCCGCGACCGTCGCTCCGGTGCCGATCGGGCACACGACCGCGCGGACTTTGCCGTCCGTGTCTTCAAAGATCTCCTGAGCCGTCGTCGTCGCGTGGGCCTCGACGCCTGCATCGTTGCGGAACGGCTGCAGGCACATGGCGCCGTCGATCTCCTTGGTGAGTTGATCGACGCGCTCCATCGCGCCCGGCATGCCGGCGGCCGTGGGGGTCGTGACGATCTCCGCTCCGAGCAGCCGTAGCAGGCGCGCGCGGCGTCCGGCGAGATGTTCGGGCATGACCAGAACGATGCGGTAGCCAAGGCGTGTGCCGAGCGCAGCGAGCGAAACCCCGAGGTCGCCCGCGCTGCACTCAACCACGGTCCCGCCCTCCTTGAGAGCGCCGGTGCGGCTTGCTTCCTTCAGCATCCCGAGGACCGCGCGGTCCTTGTTGCTGCCGGTGGGGTTGGCGCACTCCAGTTTTGCGAGCAGCGGCGTGCCGCGCTTTGCGCTGACGTGGCCGAGCTCAACGAGCGGTGTGCGGCCCACCAGGTGCGTAATGTCGCTCTTGGTCGTGGACATACCTTTGGATGGTAGCCCGGACCCCGCCGCAACCAACGGCCTGGGTTCCGCTGGCTGGGATTCGCGCTTCGCCTCTGGGTCTGCTGGCTGGTGTGCCTGGCTGGTTGATCGGCTGGCGGCCGGACGCAGGCTGGTTGCTTGGCGGATCTCCGCCGCGGGCTGGCCCTGCGCGCGTCTTTCGCTGCGGCGCTCGCGCCGCGCATGCCATGATCCACGCATGCAGAGT
>CBESZZ010000050.1:0-11411 GCA_965534055.1 uncultured bacterium
CGCCACGCGCTACCGCGTGTTGCGGCGCAGTGGTCCCTACCCACTCGTGGAGCTCTATCCGGAAACCGGGCGGACGCATCAACTCCGGGTGCACATGGAGGCGATTGGTTGCCCGTTGGTTGGCGACAAGCTCTACGGCGGCAACGACGACATCTTCTTGGAGAACCTTGCGGGCGAACTCTCCGAAACAAGCCGTGCGCGGTTGGTGTTGGATCGTCACGCGTTGCACGCGGCGAGGCTCACCTTCTTTCATCCGCGCAAGGAAGAAGAGATGACGCTCGAAGCCCCCTTGCCCGAGGCGTTCGAAGAGTTGCTCGACTCCTAGTCGCGAAACGGCATCGCAAGTCGGTAGCGGTCGGTCTCTAGCAGTGGGTCCGGACTGGTCTTTCTGCGCTGCTCGACTTCCGGTGGCTGCACGTTGCCATGGGTCGGATTCTTCGACGCATCAAGCATCGCGTCTGGTGCGTTGGTCGGGCAACCAGGCGCGACGTGCGTCGCGGATGTGTTTCCAGAGCAGGCTTCGTCTGAGAGGTCGTGAGTATCGGGCACCATTGCAGCCTCCTTGGATAAGAACGCGCCAAGGGTAGCAGAAGCCGGCTGGTGAGGTTGCCGCGGTCTGCAACTCTGGAGCGCGCGGCGGCTAATTCGGCCCGAAAGTCCAGCCCACGAGCAGCGGCAGGACCAGCAGTGCGCCGTCTAGCACCAGGAGCGCGAGTAGCTCCCGTCGCAGCGACTCAGGCGCTACGGGCCGCGGCGGGAGCTGTTCAGCCTCCGCATCCTGGTGGTTGGCCTTGGTTGGATCCGACGCGTCGTGGGTGATGGTGGCCGGGGAGTCCGATCCGCGGGCTTGGGCAATCGCCCGTTCCGCGTCTTCCACGGAAGGACCCGCAGTTGGATTTGCCTGCCGGGCTCGGGCAAGCCAGATCCAAGCCAGCGTCGCGACGAACAGGCCGAGTCCAAGCTGCACCATCGGGGAGAGCGCTCCCGCAGCGGCACCCCCTGCGGTGCCGAACACCAGCGCGCCGGCCATCAACGTGCCCATGTCGAGCGGGGCATCCCCCGAGTCCGCTGTCGTGAACGGTACCTGCACAAGTCGTCGCAACGCGACGACTGTGGCGCAGACCGAGGTTCCCCACGCCAGCCACACCAGGCCGATCGCGGCGGGCCACGGTACAGCGGATGTTGCCAGTAGCAGGACCAGCGCGACGACGAACAGTGGCAGCAGCACGAACAACGCTAGAGCGAGCAGCGCGCCGTTGCGGATGGTGGTGATCGAGAGTGCGGGAGCGGTGCGAAACAGCCAGCCGGTTTCTGGGTCATCGGCGCGCGGGAGAAACGCGACGAGGAACGGCATGTAGATCGCGGGGAACTGCATCGCCACACCTAGGAACGGGTGCGTTCCATCGGCTGCGCCGGAGTCGTCCCCGCGCAGCACCAAGAAGATCATCGCCGCGGGCAAGCCGAACAGCGGTAGAACGCGCGCGCGGTACCCGGGGCTTCGCCACAGCATGGTTGCTGTGAACGCTCCAATTCCGCGCAACGGACCGTGCGGTGCGAATCTCGACAGCAACCGCATCAGGATCGACGAGCGAACTCGTCGGCCGCGCGCCGCGGTTTGGGCGTTTGGTAGCGCGAGGCTCCACAACCAGAGCACCAAGGCGATGCCGCCTAGGATCGCGAACGACGTGCTTGCGCTGCCCGCATCCCCAACTGCGCTCGACACGACGATGCGCGCCGCGTGGTAGGGCGGCCAGAGCCACGCCGCGGTCTCGCCACCGGGTAGATCTGCGGCGCTGCCTTCTAGGTGGCGCATGCACAGCGCGAATCCGACGAACCCGAACCCGAGCAGCATCGCCCGCAGCGTGCCTGCGGTCACCATCGCGGCGCCGGCGCCGGCCCACCGCTGCACCGTGCGCACCACCAGTCCCAGGGAACCGCGTGCGATGCCAGCCAAGGTCACCGCCAACACGAGGTAGACCACGGGTGTCCACCACCGCGGGAGCAGCCACGTCGTGAGCACGGCGCCAGGAATCGCTGCACCGAATGAGGTCAGCGCGACATGGAATCCACCGTGCAGCACGCGGGCGAGGGCGACACGCCACCGGGCGATGGGGGCGGTTCCGAGCAGTAGCGCATCCGCCTGCTCTCTCGAGCTGTGTTCTGGGTCGGCCAAGGTCGAGAGCGCGATCAGCAGCGTCGTCAACGACAGATTGGCCGCAACGAACGCGACAGCCGGGGTGTCCGGAAACAGGAATGCCGCGAAGACGAACGCCAGGAACGACTGCGTGAACACGGTTGTCGTCAGCGTGCTCCCAGGCTGGCCAGTGCGGCGGCTTTCGCCGAAGAAATCCAGCGACAGCCACGCGCCTAGGAGAGTCCAAACCGGTCCTCTGCCACCGAGCGACGGTCGCGTTGTTGCCGGCGTTGGTTCTGCGGTTGCGGGTGGATTCGCCATGGCTGTTGCCGAGACCATAGAGCGCAGGTTCTGCGGGCACGAGCTTCTGATGAACGGAGCGCTTGCAGGGTGGCGAACGATCCCCGATCGTCGTCAGTGATGCGGATCTTGTTCGTCTCTACACGCGGTACCGATCCTCAGTCGGTGCACTGGTCAGCGCGCTGGTCGGAAACGGCGGTGGGTGCCGCGCGAGAGCAGGGCATCGATGCGCAGTGGATTTGTCCCTTGCCCGACGGGGTTCGCTTCGAGCCGGGTCACCGCGCGACAGAGATCTGGCACCCGTTTCATGCGAAGGTCGCACCGTTTCGCAACGTCGATTGGCGCCAAGCCGGTCCGCGTATCGAGCAGGCTTTGGTTAGGAACCTTCGCGAGAACCTGCCGGACCTCGTGCACGTAGTCGGGATGGGGGGCGGAGGGTCGGCAGCGGTTTGCTGGATCACCGAGCGCATGGGCGGCAAGTGCGTCGTGACGTGCCGCGCCGCAGAACTGCTTTGTCATCGCCAAACGCTGATGGATTGGACCGGCGCAGAGTGCGCCGAGCACGAGGACGCAGCGCGTTGTCGCCGCTGTTGCACGACCGTCCCGGAGGTCGGTGAGCAGCCATCGGCCATGGGTGCGCGGTTGGCTTCGGCGTGCGGCTTTCTCGGGGGGTGGTCCCCGTTTCCCAACGAGACGGCGTTCTTGAATCGCTTCGACGCCTTGTTCGGTGGGGTTGCGCATGCTGAGCGGGTGACTGTTCCATCCGACGAAGACGCGACACGGTTGCAACGCATCGGAATCGCGGCCAAGAAGCTCGTCACGCTCGCCGACGATCCACCAGATTCGTCCGCCCTGGCGGAGCTGTGGTCCTGCTGACGATGGCGCGGAGGTGTTCCGTTTCTTGGAGGCAGCAGGTTGATGAGCCCGGCGTGATCGGCGTGCAATTTGCGCGCCCGTTCGACTTCACCGGTCGACCCCTCGTCGGAGCCAGTCGGTGCTAGGAACCTTCCGCGAGATCGCCGGCCGCTTTCATGCGGCGTGCGCGACGCTCTTCGGCGGTCTGTTCGCTCTGCATGCGACCCAGGAACGCATCGCCCTCCTGCACGCGGATCGTGCGAGCGAACAGTGGGGCCACTCGTTGCACTTCGCGATACATGTCGATCGCAACCTGCCGGTAGGAGAAGTGGCCTTCGGGGCCCGAACGAAGCTCGACGAAATAGCCGACCTGTCGGGGGTCAAACACGAGGCGCACGCGCTGCCTGAACGCAAACGGCGTGACGTAGGCGGCTGCTTCCGGGAATGCTGCAGCGACGACTGGCTGTAGATCCATCACCTGCGCCATTACTTCGTGGTAACGATCCGCAACGCCGACCTGTTCTAGGAGTGGCGGCACGCAGTAGCCGTGCTGCACTGTGAACGGTTGTTGCTGTTGGTAACCTTTGCGGTGTCGCCCGATGTCTCGGTATGCGCCGAAGTCGAGCAGCACTTCGAAATCAAACGGGGCCGCTCCTTCGAAGGCTTCGGGCAATGCGGTGTGCTTGCCACGCGTTGCGATCAGTTGATCGAACGCATCGCCGCGTTGCTCGGTTGACAACGCGCGCATCGAAGCGAGGATCTCCTCGAAACTGTGCTGCACGTGCGGGAACGCCGCGGATGCGAGCAAGCGCGCATCGAGGTCTGCATCGTGACCGAGCAGTCGGGTTTCGTTCGTGCCCGTTGTTGCGGTCGCTGTCGGTGCAAGGTTGTCTGCGCACCGCTGCGCCCAGTCGCGAGCCGTGGCTTCGTACGCCACGCGGTCTGGTTGTGCGCGAGCGTGAGCGAGGAGTGTGGGGAGCACCTTGCTCGACTGCTCTAGCAGGCCACGACCGACAACATTGAATTCTTCGAGCGGGTGCGAAAGCAGCTCGCTGATGATGTCGGACATCGTTCGCGCGTCTGCGACCATGCCCCACTTGGTCTTGAGTGCAGGGGTGAGCAGGTAGCGAGCGGCGTCAAAGGCTTCGGCGCGCAACGCCCGAAGCCATGGTCCGCGCTTCTCGCCGTCGCCCAGCGGGCGCTCCCGCTCGAGCCATGCCAGCAGCTCTTTGGTGAACTCGGTGTAGAGGCCAAACGTCGCTTCAAGGATGCGTTCGTACGCCGCGAGCACTTTGCCGCCAGCCGCCTGCACTGCAGGGTCGATCCAGTGGCCTTCCTTCGAGAAGGAGATGTAGCGCGTCGAGGACTCTTCGAACGAACACCGACGTTCGCGTTGGATGAACCGCGTCACCAGCTGCGTGACCTGTTCGACGGCGAGGTGCACGACGCTGCCTTCACGCAGGCTGTTGTGGCCGTGGTCGATTGCGTAGGTCTTGAGGAACTTGCCGGATTTGTCGTTCATCACCGCCGACAAGTGGTCGGTGGGTGAGTCCGCCAAGTCCCAGTCGTCCAGCGAGGAACCGCTCTCCTCAAGCCCCTTCTCTAGGCGGCTCAGAAAGTTGTCGCGCATGGACTTCGGGCTGCGCGAATAGACACCGTTGAGCGTGGCAGCGACCTCTTGGGGCAGGTTTTGCACCAGGTAGATGTCCGCGTGATCCTTCGGGTCCACTTCTGAAAAGTGCCGGGCCAGGAGCGCGCGTTGCTGCGCGGTGTAGGGACTCGAACTCATGCCACGGTTGGAGCTGAATGCTGCGCCTCGAGGAAACGCTCGGCTTCGATCGCTGCCATGCATCCGGTGCCGGCGGCGGTGATCGCTTGGCGCCAAACGCTGTCTTGGCAATCGCCGCACGCAAACACGCCCTCGACGTTGGTCGCGGTGAGGTCCGGCTTCGTGATCAGGTAGCCCTTGTCGTCCATTTCGAGTACGCCCGTGAACAGGTCGGTGTTCGGCTTGTGTCCGATGGCCAGGAAGAAGCCGTCGGCTTTCTCGCGTCGTGTTTCACCGGACTTGTTGTCGAGCACAGTCAGTTCCGTCACCTTGCCAGCGTCGACGTCGTGCACGTCGGTCACTTCGGTGTTCCAGTGGATCTGGATCTTCGGGTTGTCGATCGCGCGCGGCTGCATGATCTTGCTGGCGCGAAGCTCGTCCCGACGCACAGCCAGGTGCACCTCGCTGGCGTACTTCGTCAGGAAGGTCGCTTCTTCGCATGCGGAGTCTCCACCGCCAACGACCCAAACGACCTTTTCCTTGAAGAAGAAGCCGTCGCACGTCGCGCAGGCGGAAACACCGCGGCCCTGCAGTGCCGTCTCGTTGGGAAGCCCAAGGTAGAGCGCCGAAGCGCCGGTCGAGATGATCAGCGTCTCGCAGGAATAGACCGAGTCGGTGTTGGTCTTCACCGTGAACGGTCGCTTGCTCAGATCGACTTCGGTGCCGATCTCATGCTTGACGTCCGTGCCGAAACGCTCCGCCTGCTTCTTGAACATCTCCATCATCTCGGGACCCATGACGCCCTCGGGGAAGCCGGGATAGTTCTCGACGTCCGTCGTGATTGTGAGCTGGCCGCCGGGCTGGCTCCCGGCGAGTAGCACGGGTTCCAGAGCGGCGCGGGCGGCGTAGATCGCGGCGGTGTAGCCGGCGGGGCCCGAACCGAGGATGAGCACTTTGGTGAATACTGGCATGGAAGGCGCGAACTCTAACCGCTCCGGCCAGCATCCCAAGCCGGTCTTGCCTTGTCACGGACGGATGTGGCCGGCATGGTTCCCGCTCGTTTTCTCCTACCGCCCGCACGGCCCACCTCTCGATTGCCGTCCGGCGATCCAGCCTCGACTCTTCGATGATCAAAGCACGACTCCTCGCTCTCGCCCTCCTGCCCTGTTTCTTGACCGCATGCGGTGGCGGGAGTCCAGCCGCCGAGTCCATGGCCTTGGTGGGCCGCATGGCCGACGCGATCGAGTCCGTCAAGTCGAAGGATGACATTCCGGCCGCCAAAGAAAAGCTGGATGCCATCGGCAAAGAAATGAAGGCGCTCAAGCCCAAAGTGGAGGCGATGTCGGCTGAAGATCAGGCGGCCGCCAAAACGGAGATGGGGCCCAAGATGGCAACAGAGATCAAGCGTATGACCGATGCCATCGATGCACTGAGAGCCAAGAGCCCGGAGCTGAGCGGCGAACTTCAAACGCTCATGGCCACGGTCATGGGCAACATGTAGAAGGACGGGGTGCTGCTCGTCGCTTCCGTGCGGCGGTCACTCCACGAACGACGGTGGGCGTTCGGCAATGACTGTCGGCGCCGTGCCTCCCTCCGTGTTAGCTCGCGCTTTTGTTAGCGCCCGAGCAGCTCGCGCGCCCGAGCGGCTGGATCGCCGGTCCGCGTGAGATCGCGGAAGACGCTCTCCAAACTTGCGTCAGCGCTGGTGTCGGATCCACCAACTGCTGCTTTGGATCGCAGTTCATCGAGAGTCCCTGCCGCGAGCAACTGACCGTGCGCCATGACCGCCACTCGGTCGGCCACGGTCTCCACGACGTCGAGCAGGTGGCTGCAATAGAGCACCGTGCCGCCGGCATCCGCGAACTCGCGCAGGACCGCTTTCACTAGCAGAGTCGTTTCGACGTCGAGTCCGGACAACGGTTCATCGAGCACGAGCACCTTTGGTTCGGTGAGCAGTGCGCCAGCGAGGCAGACTTTTTGTGTCATGCCTTTGCTGAATCCCGAAAGCGGCGTGTCGATGCGTTCGCTCAAGCCGAGCCCGTCTAAGAGTCGAGCGATGCCTGTCCTGATCGTGGACTCGTCCATCTCGAAGAGTCGCCCCTTGAGCGTCAGCGACTCACGAGGCGTGAGCGGATCGTGCATGCGGGCAACCTCAGGCACGTAGCCGATCGCCCGTTTGGCCTCGCCCGACTCCGTGACGGCATCGTGCCCGGCGACCACGACCTGGCCAGAAGTGGGCCGCTGCAGGCCAACCAAACAACGCACGGTGGAGATATTGCCGGCGCCGTTCGGGCCGAGCAGTGCCAGGACTTCGCCGGCCGCTGCGGATAGCGAAAGCCCGGCAACCGCTTGGAAGGAGCCGTAGCGGACGTTCAAGTCTCGGATCTCCAGCATGCGCGCAGTCTCACGTGCCGGCGTCGCGATCGCAGTAGAAATCCGTGCTGCGTTTGTGCATCGGGTATGAGACACCCTGCAGCACTGCTCCCCACCCCCTTTCGATCCATGCAGCAAATCCGCTCCCTTCCCCAGTTCTGCCTCGCCGTCGCGCTGGCTGGCCCCGTGCTCTTGGCGCAGTCCGCCGAAGATCAGCCCCCGGTGACCGAGCCAGTTGAGATCCAAGTCGGCGCCGTCGATGCGTTTCCCCAGCTCGACAAGTTCAAGAAGCCGTTGCAGATCGCCTACTCTGCCGCGGACCCTGGCTTCGCCTACGTCGTTGAGCAGGGCGGGTTGATCTACCGCGTTGCGCGCGACGGCAAGACCAAGACGAAGGACCTATTCTTCGATTGGAGCGGCGCGGTGCTGACCGACAACTGGGAAGAAGGATTGCTCGGCGTCGCGTTTGATCCAGGCTACCCCGACAAGTCCTTCATCTACTGCTACTGGAGTGAGAAGACGGGGGAGCACGAAGGCAAGCGTCGCGGCAAGACCGTCATGATTGCTGAACGACGAAGCGTTATTTCGCGTTTCGAAGTTGCGCAGCCAAGCAGCGACTCAGCGACACCGAAGGTCGATGCCAGCACGGAGTTGCGCATCTTTGAGTTGGAGCAGCCGTTCGGAAACCACAACGGTGGGACGGTTGTCTTCGGGCCGGACAAGATGCTCTACGTCGCGCTCGGCGACGGTGGTGCCGCGAACGATCCGTACGGCAACGGCCAGAAGCTGGACACGCTCCTGGCCACCGTGCTGCGGATCGATGTGCGCGATGCATCCAAGGACAAGCCGTACTCGATCCCGGAAGACAACCCATTCGTGGGGCAGGACGGCGCGCGCGGCGAGATCTGGGCCTATGGGTTGCGCAACCCATGGCGTATCGCGTTCGACACTGCGACCGGCGATCTATGGTGCGGAGACGTCGGCCAGGACCGCATTGAGGAAGTTGACCTCATCGTGCGCGGCGGCAACTACGGGTGGAACTTCCGTGAAGGTGATGACGAGTTTGGAAGGCGTCGCCAGAAGGGCGAAGAGCCGAAAGGCTTGGTGCCGCCGATCGCAACCTATGCCCATTCCGTAGGAATCTCCGTCACCGGTGGCCACGTTTACCGCGGCAAGGCGATCCCCGGTCTGGCCGGCTACTACGTCTACGGTGACTTTCAGACGATGCGAATGTTCGGTGTGCACGCCGCATCGGGGAAAGCCGCGCTGCTGACCAAAGATCCTGAGAATGAGATGCCGGAACCCCTCGAACTCGGTCGTGCGCCAGGCTTGCTGTCCTCGTTCTCGGAGGACCCCGAAGGCGAGCTGCTGATGGCGTGCTACACCGGCAAGATCTATCGGTTGGTCAAGAGCGAAGAGTAGCCGTTCGACCGAAGGGTCTACGTCGCGCGCGCTGCGGCGATTGCGTCGTCCAGCGTCTTGAGTGAGTTCTCCCAGCGGAACTCACTGCGCACCAATGCTGCCGCGCGCGCACCGGCGCTTCGGGCCTCGGTCGAATCGTCGAAGAGCCTGCAGACTGTCTTAGCGATCGCGTCGGAGTCGTCGTGCACGAACACGGACTGCATCGCGGACGTTCCCAAACCCTGTGCGGCGGATGTTGTGGCGATCACGGGCAGTCCCATGCTCATCGCTTCGAGAACCTTGTTCTGCACGCCGCGTGCGAGTCTCAGTGGTGCGACTGCGACTGCTGCACGGTCGAGGTACGGCGGGATCTCTTCGACGCGCCCGGTCACCTCGATGCCCTGATCCAGCGCGGCCAGTTGCTGCACTGCGGCGGTCGGCTTGCTGCCCACGATCAAGAACCGTGCGTCCGGAAATTGTGCGCGAACCTGCGGCCAACAGTCTTTCGCGAACCAGAGCACGGCGTCGACGTTTGGCTCGTAGTTCATGACGCCGGTGAACACCGCGGTGTGCGGATCGCGCGTCGCGTCCCCTGCGCTCGCGAAATGGTCGACGTCCACGCCGTTGGCTACCACCGCCGGAGTGACGCCCGGAATCAGCTGTTCGAAGAGTTCCTTCTCGACCTGCGAAACGACGAGAGAAATGTCGAACTCCTTGGCAACTCGAGTCTCGAAGCGCAACAGATTGCGCGCTTCGCGTCGGTAGACGAACCGGCCAAGCGCGCCGGCTTGCTCGGCGTACTGCCGCCACTTGTCTGAGTCGAGTTCCGCGAACTGCATGACGCGCACTGCGCGTTCCATGCCCGGAACGTCCAACGCGTACTGCGCCATGGATGAGCTGTAGACGAAGACGACGTCTGGCGGGTCTTCCGCGCACCAGCGAGTGACCGTTGCGGCTAGCTCGCGGTTGCGAAAGTAAGGCAGCGTCAACGCTTCTCCCGTCAACATGCCGCGCAGACTGAGCAGCTTGTTGACCCGTGGCGATCGCATCAATGGTGCACAGACGGCGGTGGCTTCACGACGCAGCACGTCTGCTGAATCGAGGTCTCTCGACTCTTCAGCCAATGCGCCGATGCGGACTTCGTCCCCGCGGTCGAGGAAGTGGCGCAGGACGTGGTGCGTCGTGATGCGGTCGCCACGATCCGGTGGAAAGGGGACGCGTTGCGCGAGGAAGAGAACCTTCACGGATGGGGTCGAGCCGAATTGAGATGTGGTGATGCGGTCGAGCGCGCGGCGGCACACCATGCCCGAATGGCAATTGGGTCTCAACGTTCAGAATCGCCACAGGACACCAAGCCCAGGCGTTTGACCCGGATTTTCCGCCAGTTCTCGCGATTTTTTGATGCCTGGTCCCAGGGGGGCTGGGGTCGATCCGGACGTGCTTTGGGGCCCGGGGAGCCGCTGGCTTGGCGCCGCCATCTTGCATGGCTCCCTTCCGGTGGCCCCGGGCGCCCCCTACAGTGCTCCGCCCTTCTGGGTCTGCAATTTTCAGACGTGCGCTGACCCACCCGAAAACCCGATCCCCCGCGGAGACCCCCCGAGCATGGAAATCACCGACCTCGACGTCGAAGGCTACGAGCGCGTCGTGCGTGCCCGCGACCCGGAATCCGGGTTGCATGCGATTGTCTCCGTGCACGACACGACGCTGGGCCCGGCACTCGGAGGGCTCCGGATGCTGCCGTATCCAAGCGAGGAGGATGCGCTCTTCGACGTGAAGCGGCTCTCCCGCGGCATGTCCTTTAAGTCAGCGGTTGCACACACCGGGCTCGGTGGGGGCAAGGCCGTCATTCTTGGCGACCCAAAGGCCATCAAGAGCGATGCGCTCTACCTGGCGATGGGCCGCTTCATCGATTCGTTGGATGGCCTCTACATCACCGCGGAAGACGTCAACACGACAGTCGCGGATCTAGAGATCGTGCGTCGGGCCACGCGATCGGTTGCTGGCCTGAGCCGCGAAAGCGGTGGTAGCGGCAACCCATCGCCCTACACGGCATACGGCGTTTACCTGGGGCTCGTTGCTGGTGTGCAGCGCGTGTTCGGCGATGCGTCGCTGAAAGGGCGCACAGTGGCGGTCCAGGGCATCGGTGCCGTGGGGTCTGCCCTCTCGATCCGTCTCGCGGAGAACGGAGCGACGGTCTACGCCTGCGACATGAACCAAAAGCGGTTGGGAGAGCTGGCGAAGTCCCACGGCATCGAGCCGGTCCCGCTCGACAAGATCATGGACATGGAAGTGGACGTGTTCGCGCCATGCGCGCTCGGCGCGATCCTCCATGACGAGACGATTCCTCAGCTGCGGTGCAAGCTCGTGGCAGGCGCGACGAACAACCCGCTGCTTGAGCCGCGCCACGGCGAAATGCTGCGGGATCGCGGCATTCTTTATGCCCCAGATTACGTGATCAACGCAGGCGGCATCATCAACGTCTCCGTCGAGCGTGCACCCGGCGGCTACGACGAGGACACCGCGCTGAGCAAGATCGAGCGCATTCCCGAAGCGCTTCATGAGCTGTGGGACCTGTCGGAC
>CBESZZ010000051.1:0-11393 GCA_965534055.1 uncultured bacterium
CGGCAGCCCCTCGTCTGAGACAACGGAAGCGCAGAATCGAGCGCACTGGGATTCTTCGCGCCATGGCCAGCGAAGCCAGCGGCACCTCCCAGCGCGTGGGTTCTGCGCCAACCTCAGAGACCACACGCCGGTCCCACTCCACCTCGCGTCTTGGTTCGCACCCGCCCGCCAGCCTCCCGATTCACGTCCACGGGCACGCGAACTGCGGAATCTCGACCACAGAGGCCGCCTCTCCCGCATGCCGCGGTGGGAAACCGCACGCCGCGGCTCTACCTTTGGGGGCTTTGCGCACTTCTCCCGTTGGTCCCGCCAGCCTCCGCAACATCACCTGCTTCTCCGGCTTCACCGCCTGCCGATGAGCCCGCCACCCCGAGTTTCGGGCAGCGTGCCGCCGGTGCGGCGCTGTGGTGCGCCACGCAGGGGTTCCGCTGGACCCCGGCGTGGCTGGCCTATGGCGTCGCCAGCGCGGTGACCCCGGTCTTGGTGTGGATCACCAACCGCAGAGAACGACGCGTCGGCCCTCTTGGCCGAGGCTTGGTCCGGAACCAACAAATTGTCTACCGCGAAGCGTGGACTCCAGAGTTCTCCGCGAAGCACGTACGCCAATGGGCGCGGCACATGACCCACGCGTTCGTCGACTTCTGCAGGATGCCGCGGATGACGGCGGCGAACCTGGATCGCCAAGTCGACCTGGCAGGGATTGAGCCACTGCGCGAGCTGTTGGCCACAGGCAACGGTCTCATCTGCGCCAGCGGCCACATGGGCCTGTGGGAACTGTGCGGGCACATCACAGCGCTGCAGGGCCTGCCGACCGTCGCCGTGTCTCGACCCGCGAAGAATCCCGCCGTCGAGTCCGTGCTGCGCAAGATGCGCGAATCCGGCGGGCAACGCATCATCGCGAAATGGGGCGTGCTCTACCCCCTGCACAAGGCGCTGAAACGCGGCGAACTGATCGGAGTCGCGGCGGATGAAGATACCAGCAGCCACGCGACGTTCGCGCCGTTCTTGGGCACACTGGCCGCGACGAGCACGACTTCGGCCATGCTCGCCCGACGCACCAAGGCTCCCATCGCCGTGGTCTCCTGCAACCGCGTGGGCCGGGGCATGTTTAAGATCGAGGTGTGGGACGTCATCAAGCCCGGCGACATAGCCAATCCCGAGCACGACGATGCCGCCAACGACGCAACCGTCACGGCACGCATCAGCGCAGCGCTATCACGAGCAATCCTGGCCTATCCAGAACAGTGGCTCTGGGGATCACGAAGGTTCGCCACACGACCCGAAGGTGAAGTCGCCGGCGCGGATGGTTTACCACCCCGCTGCAACGACGGTTCGCCACCCAATATCGACTCTCATCCGGAAGCAAGACGCGCGTAATGAACAACGCAATCGATCTCATCAACACGCTAGCGGACCGCACAAGCGCCGCGATGAGCGAGTTCAATCGCCGCGGCCAGCTCACGCTGTCGCGAACCCACGCGGAGCTTCACGAACGCTCGATGAACATCGCGGCCGCCATGCGCGAGGCAGGCATCGGCCCTGGCGCGATCGTGTTCGTTCAGCTCCCGAACGGCTGCAGTCTGGTGGAGCAGTTCTTCGCC
Organism: uncultured bacterium; assembly: GCA_965534055.1. GTDB lineage: Bacteria > Planctomycetota > UBA1135 > UBA1135 > UBA2386 > CBESZZ01. The sequence goes on from CBESZZ010000051.1 coordinate 1,602, forward strand.
GCGATTTTCGCCGGCGCACTGCCGTGTTGCTTGGCGCCACCCCGCGCTCTGGGTGGCATCGAGGGCTACAGGGAACGCATGAAGTATCTGTTCGATGCGTTTCCAGGTTGCATGCTGATCACGGATGAAGACACCGGATCGAAGTCTGGCAGACCCTTCAGCGTGCCGTTCGAACCATTGGCCTCGAACACCAGCTTCGACGTGAGGACGCCAGATCCCGAAGCAATCGTATTCTTGCAGCTTACGAGCGGCACATCTCGCTCGCCGAAGGCCGTGCGAATCAGCCATCGGGCACTAACAGCGAACATCGAAGGCATGATTCTTGGCGCCAAGTGCACAGCAGCAGACACCTGCGTCTCGTGGCTTCCGCTCTATCACGACATGGGACTCGTTGGGATGGTCCTCGCAACCTTAGGGAACGGCAGCTCGCTGCAGCTCTTCCGCCCCGACACGTTCGCGGCCCGCCCATACACCTGGCTCAAGACCATCTCCGACCTCCCCGGAACGGGCATCACCACCGCCCCAAACTTCGCCTACCAACACTGCGTCAATTCGATCTCACCCGAACAGGTTGAGACCCTCGATCTTTCGCGGTGGCGCGTTGCGGGTTGTGGCGCCGAACGCGTCCGCTCAGAGACCATGCAGGCGTTCATCGACTACTTCGCGAAAGCCGGCTTCGATCCGAGTGCGCTGACGCCGTGCTACGGCATGGCCGAAACAACGCTGGCGGTCACGTTCGACAGACGCGACCAACCACCGAAGATCCTCGACGGCGTCGTTTCGTGCGGGCGCCCACTCAAGGACACAGAAATCGTGATCCGCGACCTAGACGGCAACCCATTGCCGGACGGCGAAAGCGGGGAAATTACCGTGCGCGGTCCCGGGCTATTCTCGGGGTACACGTCTATCACCGCAGCCAATCCGATGCGTGACGGATGGCTCCATACGGGCGACATCGGGCTGTTCACGGGCGGCGAACTCTTCGTGTCAGGCCGACTCAAGAACCTGATCATCCTCGACGGCCAGAACCTCGACCCCACGGAGATTGAAGCAATCTCCGAGGATGCCGTTACGACGCGAGGCGGACGCTATGCGGCTTTCACGACGGAGGTCAACGGACGCGAACGCGTGGTGCTCGCGGTGGAGGTTCCGCGGAAATCCACCGCCAACCTCGACGCTTGGAGCGAAGTCATCGACGAGGGCATCGCCTCGCACTTTGGCTTCCGCCTCCACGAGCTATTCTTCGTCGCGCGCGGTCACCTACCCACGACTTCGAGCGGAAAGGTTCGCAGGTCAGAAGCGCGTCGGATGTATGAAGAGGGCGAATTCACTCACTTATTGAGCAGCTCTGCGCCCAAGGACCCGCCGAAAGCCGCACCTGAAGACAGCACCGAACGATGACCAAACCCGAGAACGAAGTCCTGCGCATCCTGGCTGAAGTCTGCCGCGTGCCCATGGAGCGCCTGACCCCCGAGGCGCGGCTCGTGCAGGATCTCGGCGTGGATTCGGTCATGACCCTCGACCTGCTGCTCGAACTCGAAGAGCACTTCGATTGCGAGATCCCGGAGTCGGAAGCTGCGGCGATGGTCACTGTCGGCCAGATTCAGGAGTACGCGCGCACCCGCTTGGCGGTCTGAAGCGGCGAACTTCGGCCGAGTCCAGGAGGGCTACGCCGAAACGCCCGCGCGAACCGCAGCTCGACACAACCGCCGCGTCTCGACATCGTCGATTGAAAGCGCTGCTTCCACCGCGTGCAGCGTGGGCAGCGAACCGGGCCAGGTTTCGGGAAGCGCAAACGCCAATGCGAGATCCCGCATGCCGGCAACCACGCGCCGTCCGAGCATGGCGACCGTGAAGCGGCAGACCGGCCGATCGAGGGGCAGCTCGCCGCCGAGCATGGCAGGCACTCCGAGAGCTTCGCGACGCGTCGGATCGCAGAGCTCCAGGATCGCAACCAAGCCTTCAAGAGTCGCAAAGAGTTCGGCAGCACGCAGCCGGAACTCCTGGTCCTCTCGCCAAAGCCCCATGCGTTCTGCTTCACGCACCAACGCAAACAGCAGGTCGCATGCACTAGCGATTGGCGCAACCGGCACATCGCCAGGCAACTCCCCAAGCGCGCGTAGATGTTCTTCAAGCGGCAGCACCACGCGCGATGCCCTTCCGCGTAGGACCTCGGTCATGGGCGCCGGCGGCGCGGAGTACACGTCGCGCATGGTTTGAACGCTGTCCACCCGTGAAGCAGCACTCGACTCTGCGTCACCTGCCCGCCGCGCTTCCAACGCCAACCGATGCCCAAGCTCTTGGAGCATGACGTGGTTGGTGCCGTCGAATACGCCGTAGAGCACGATGTCGCGCATCAACCTTTCGTAGGGGTAAGCATTGAGCAGCGCTCTCGCTCCCATGATGCGTTGGCCTTCACGCACGCCCTCTTCCGCCAAGCTGCACGCGATCGACTTGGCGACTCCGGTGTAGTGCGACGCCCCAAGCCCCAACTTGTTGAGCAGGGCCACAGTGCGCACCGCGATCGCCGCAACCAATCGATCCAGCGCCTCGACGCGAATCAGATGGTCAGCGATGGCGTCCAGCGCGACGATCGGTTCGACCCCGTAGATGATGCGACGAGTCGCCCAGGCGCAAGCCACATCGCGAGCACGGCTCAGACAACCCGAGGCGAGCGAAGCGACACCACCACGTGAAAGCGTCAGTGTCTTCTGTGCGAGCGTCATGCCCCCGTTCTCACGGCCAAGAACCTGCGCCGCGGGAAGCACGACACCTTCGAAGCGCACGCCAGAGATGTCGGCGCCGCGAGCGGGCAGCGTGTGCCATCGCGGCAACGGAACCACGTCTGGCCCCCGCTTCATCCAGAACATAGTGAAGTCAGCGCGCGCGGCCAATGGCTCGATTGTCGCCGGATCCACGTCGAAGTTGCGCGTGCGGACGAACACAAACATCAGCTTGTGCCGATTCCCACCGTTGATCAGATCCTTCTCACCCGTCAGTCGAAAGTGCGTGCAGGGCTCCGCATCGGCGACGCCATGGAACCCATCTTGGGCATCCACGACGCCGCGCTCCGCGCGCGCGCGATTCGCCAACAGGTTGCTGCCATGACGCACCTCAGATAGCAGCAGGGATGCGAACGCGCCGGTCTGCACTTCCGCGTTGATCTCGTTCATCTGCTCCGGAGTCGCCGCTGCGTACGCAGGCAGCAACCCGAGCGCGTTCACCGAAATCGTCACGGCAAGGCTGGTGTCCCGTCTCGCGGTGAGCGCGTTCAGGCAGGAGATGTGAAACACCGTAGCCCGCGAGTTGTCGCCATCTTCGCCAGGGGCGAACACGCGCATCAGACCGCGATCGCGCAGCTGCTGAAGCACCGGCTCTGGATACTCTTCGCGTGCCTGCAGCGCATCGAGCTCAGCCTCGACCTCGGGGCGATCGAGCCAGGCTTCGAAGTCTCCGAGCAGGGCGTCGGTCGCGACGCCGTTCACGCAAAGCCGCTGCCAGGCTGAAAGGCACGGCTCGGTGTCGGCGCATCGCCGATCTGCTTCGCGGGGGTTGTCGACGCTCATGCCCAGCAGGTTAGTCGCGCGACGTCGCCGCCACTAGTTCGACGGACTCGGGCGGGCTCAGGCGCTGCGCCGCATTCGACGCCGTTCTTCGCGCACCTTGCGCAGACCGCGGTAGCCGATGAGCTGCTTGGACGACTCGTCCCAGAGTCGCAGGGGCAACGACCGCAAGCTCCCAAGCAGCGTGATGCTCGTGACGTCGTGGAACATCGTGTTCGACTTGTGGCAACGCTCGAGGTTGTAGTTCGGGATGCGCGGGCTGAGGTGATGGATGTGGTGGAAGCCGATGTTCCCGGAGAACCACTGCAACACCTTTGGCAGCTTGAGGAACGAGCTCCCCTTGAGCGCAGCCGTCACGTAGTCCCAGTCTTCTCCCCGCTCCCAATACGCGGCCTCGAACTGGTGCTGCAGGTAGAAGATCCAGACTCCGAGCGTTGACGCAACCGTCAAGACCCCGAGCTGAAGCAGCACATACGGTCCCAGCCCAAAAATCAGGCTCATCACGCAGCCCATCCCGAGCAAGGCAAAGTTCATCCACCTCACCGAACTGCGTTCGCGAGGTTTCGCGCCCGAGCGCGTGAACCGATGGATCACGAGGAAGAGCACGATCGGCGCAATCACAAAGGCGACGATCGGGTTCCGTGCAAGCCGGTAGGCGAAACGCTTCCCGCGCGACGCTTCGAGGTACTCTTGCACCGTCATCGTCCAAACGTCACCAACACCTCTTCGATCCAGGTCGCCGGTCGCGCCGTGATGCACCGCGTGCTCGGATCGCCACTGTTCGAACGGAGTGAAGGTGAGCAGCCCAGTGACGAAGCCCCAGAACGCGTTGGCCTTCCTCGACGCGAGGAATGAACCGTGACCGCAGTCGTGGAAGATGATGAACACCCGAACCAACAACCCTCCTGCGAGGATCGCGAACGGCGCGGCGAGCCACCAACTGACGGTGAGGCTCCAATACATCGCCACCCAAAGGACGGCGTAAGCGAGCAGCGTGCTCGCCAACTGCCACGAGGCGCGGCCGGCGTGCGGCTTTTGGTACTCCGCGACGACCGACTTCCAGTCGGAATGATCTGCATGGGCAGCCGGCGCGGCCGAAGCCTCCGCGGGCTGCACCAACTCGAGTTCTCTATTCACAGAGGTGATCTGTTCTTGTGGACTTGAAGCAGGTCCAGACAGGGGTCGCGTCGGTGCAATGTTGGCCATGAGCTAGGAACGGTATCGACCGGTTCCAACCCGAGCCATGTGCACCATCCGGGACGAAGTGAATCAAAGACACCCGAGCACGTGGGCTGCCCGCCGCCCGCCACGGGTGACAGCAAGACGGGTCGAGAAGCTGACACACCCATGACCGTCACTTTCGGGGGCCGACCCGCGCAGCGAGCCGGCGCCCCGACGTACGGCCTCGGTCCCAAGTGATGGCCCTCACCTCGACGCCGGGCGCCCTGTGGCCCGGAATTCCAACACCGACGATCCCTGACGCCCCCATGGCGCAAAATTGCCGGTTTCGGCGAGCATCGCTCGTGAGGCACAGGATGTCACAAGACGGACATTTCTCCCTTTCCACCACGGTCCACAGGAGGTGTGAGAGGCACGGCAGGCAATACCTTGCGGCGATGGCGCGCCGCTTCTTTGCCAACCCCCTGCCACCGCCGGGCCCCGCCACGTTGAGCCCGCGCCTAGGCCACCACCTGGGCCGCATTGTGCGCAAGCGAACGGGCGCGGCAGTGGTGCTCTTCGATGGGCAGGGCCACGAAGTCCACGCGACCGTTGTCGAAGTGCAGGGTCGGGAGCTACAGGTCCACGTTGGCGAACCGGTGGAACCACCCTTGGGCCGCGCTCCGCGCATCGTCCTGGATGTCGCCTGCGCGCTTCCCAAGCGACCGCGCGCGGACTGGTTGTTCGAACACGGCACCGAAGCCGGCATCCACACCTTCCGCCCGATCATCACCGAACGCGCAGGCCGCCTGCAGGATCAGCACCAGCGCTGGGAGCGCATCCTGATCGCTGCATGCGCGCAGGCAGATCGCGACCGGCTACCTCGCATCGAAGCGACGATCACGCTCACCGAACTCTGCGAGCTACGAACTCCCGCCGCGCGATTCGTCGCGACCGCGGCGACGACGGAACTTGGCGCGGCCACCACGGACGCGGCGCTTTTGGTTGTCGGGCCCGAAGGGGGTTTCACCGAAGGTGAGGTCGAACAGCTTTGCGAGGCGGGCTTCACCCCACGAAGCCTCGGCCCGTTGACCCTGCGAACCGAAACCGCCGTTCTGGCGGGTGCGACCCGACTCCTACAGGCACCGACCCGCTGCGGGCCCGACGGCGAATCTAGCGACCACCCTTCTTGAGAACCCACCCATGACAAACCCATCGGGCAACGCCTCCAAAGGCACAACGCGCCGCGACTTCCTCACCGGCTCAGTCGCGAGCGCCGCTGCAATCCCTTGGCTCAGCAGCGTCGAACACCTCGCTGCGGCGCACCCCAGTTCATCCAAGAAGGCGCTCAAGGTTTTGATCCTCGGCGGGACAGGCTTCATCGGCCCGCACCTGGTGCGCTCCTGCCTAGCTCGCGATCACACCGTCACGCTCTTCAATCGAGGGAAGACAAACACGCACTTGTTCCCAGACGTCGAGAAGCTCAAGGGCGACCGCGCCAGTGACTTGACGGTACTCAAGGGCCGCAAGTGGGACATCGTGATCGACAACTCCGCAGTCATCAAGCCCGCGTGGGTCCGCGACTCCGCGGCCTTGTTGCGCGACGCTGTCGACACCTACCTCTTCACCTCGACCCGCTCGGTCTACAAGAAGTTCGCCGAAGTCGGCATGACCGAAGATGCGCCGCTCCTCGATGTCGAACCAGAGTGGACGGAGACCCGCGACCGGATCCCTTATGGACAAGCCAAGGTGCTGTGCGAACACGAACTGCGGCAAGTGTTCGGCGAGCGCAGCACGATCGTTCGGCCAGGCTTGATCGTCGGCCCGGGCGACCGCACGGACCGCTTCACCTATTGGCCTGTGACGATCGCTGCAGGAGGCGACGTCCTGGCTCCTGGCGATCCGAACAACCATGCCATGTTCATCGACGTGCGTGACTTGGCGGACTTCTACGTGCACCTCGCGGAACAAGGCACGCACGGAGTGTTCAACGCGCTTGGACCAGAGGCCCCACTGTCGTTTGCCGAGCTTCTCTATGGCATTCGCGCGGTGACGAACGCAAACGTGCGCTTTCACTGGGTGGACACCGATTTCCTGCTGGAGCAGAAAGTGCGTCCCTATGCGGACCTACCGATGTGGCGCCCAGCACGCGGCGACTTCGCGGGCTTTCAACGCTTCGATCTCACGCGACCACTGCGGGCGGGTTTGAAGTACAGACCGCTCGCCGTGACCGCGAAAGACACGCTCGACTTCCATCTCGCGCGTCCCGCGGAACGACGCGCGAAACTGCGCTCCGGGCTGAGGCCGGAGAAACAACAGGCGCTTCTCGCCGCCTGGGCTGAGTCCGGCAAAGCAAAGAAGGGTTAGCCACCATGAACAGTCAATCCATGTGGCGCACGCTCTCGCTTTGGGCACCCGTCTTCGCAGCATGCACACTGGTCCCCGCCTTTGGGATCGCGCAAGACGCTCCGACAGACCATGTGAGGCAAGGGGCAGTTACTCCGGCCGCCGAAGTCGCACCGCAAGCTTCGACGAACTACTACCCAGGACGGTGGGGCGATTGGAAAACCCGCGAGCCTGATCAAGCAGGCTTCGATTCGAAGCGATTGCTGAAGGCCGTGCAGTTCGCGAAAGACCATTTCAACGAAGACGGTGGCTACAACGCATCGAGCGAACCGCACGGCGAAACCATCGGCCCCACCCGCGCTCCTAGCGGCATGAACGGCCTCATCATCCGGAACGGCTACATCGTTGCGGAGTGGGGCGACACCGATGCGGTCGACATGACGTTCAGCATCACGAAGACCTACCTGTCCACAGTCGCCGGACTCGCCGTCGACCGCGGCTTGATTCGCAACGTCGGTGATCCGGTGCGGCGCTACAGCTTCGACGGCAGCTTCGACGCCCCCCACAACCGCGCAATCACGTGGCATCAACTGCTCAACCAAACCAGCGGTTGGGAAGGCACGCTCTGGGGGAAGCCAGACTGGGCTGATCGGTTCCGGAAGGAGCGTCGCCCCGCCGAGCAACCGGGCGAGCACTGGCGCTACAACGACGTCCGGGTCAACCAACTGGCGTTGTCGCTGCTTCACGTGTGGCGAAAGCCTCTCCCCCAGGTGCTTCGCGAGTTGGTGATGGATCCGATCGGCGCCTCGCCGACATGGCGCTGGCACGGCTACGAAAACTCATGGGTGAACATCGACGGGCTGCAAATGCAGTCCGTGTCCGGGGGCGGCCACTGGGGTGGTGGCGTGTTCATCAGCTCCCGTGACCACGCTCGGTTTGGCTATCTCTGCCTGCGAGACGGACGCTGGAAAGATCAACAGATCCTCGGTTCCGGGTGGATCAAGCGCGCGACAACGCCGACACCGCAGCAGCCTACCTATGGCTACATGAACTGGTTCCTCAACACCAAAGAGCACAAGCAGTTCGACCAAGGTTCCGTCGGCAGCGTGTTCTTCCTCGGTGCGGGTACCAACATGATCTGGATCGACCCAAGCCACGACCTTGTCACCGTGGTGCGCTGGATCGACCGCCGGCAGGTGAACGAGTTTGTGGGTCTCGTCACCCAAGCCATAACCGACAAGTAGCGGCCGACGGCTCGCTAGTTCACGTGCTGGTCGACCAGGATCATGTTGCCGTCGGGGTCGACCAACGTGAGGCTCGCGGGCCCCTTCGTCGACTCATCGGCCTCGGTGCTGAGCTCCAGCCCGTTCGCCTTGAGTTGACGCTGCAGTTCACGGACATCCGTAAACTTAGAAACCGGCTTGGCGAATCGATCCCATCCGGGGTTGAAGGTCATGATGTTGTTCTCGAACATGCCTTGGAACAACCCAATGGTCGTGTCACCGTTGCGAAGGATTTTCCAGTTTTGCTCCGGCTCCCCCATCACGGATTCGAAGCCAAGCTTCTCGTAAAATGCGGCGGACGCGGCCAAGTCTTTGACCGCCAAGCTGATCGAGAACGTGCCTAGATTCATGGAACTCTCCGTTGCGGATGCACCGACGTGCGGCTTACCAATGGCTTTCGACGTGCCGCACGCAGACAGAGCGAGGGCGGCGACGACACAGATGAAACTCTTCATGCAGATGGTCTACCGCAGCCCGCTTTCGGTTCTTGACAGATCTTGCGAATCATCCCGACAGCGGAGCATTTGATCCATGAGGCCAGATTCAAAAGAACCGAAAGCACATGCCGAGACTTCCGCGTGGTACGTCGAGCGCGTGAACCGCGCCATTGACTTCATCCTTGCCAACCTCGACCAGCCGCTCAACTTGGACAGTGTCGCAGCGGTTGCTCACTTCTCGCCGTTTCACTTCCATCGAGTGTTTCGCTCGCTCCTAGGCGAGACCCTCAATCAGTTCGTCAAACGTCTACGGCTCGAACACGCGCTCTCACTTTTGTCTCACGGGCCGAAACGATCCCTGACTGACCTTGCCCTAGCGTGTGGGTTCACCTCGTCCTCAGACTTCTCCCGCAGCTTCAAGCAGCGGTACGGCACGCCACCGAGCCAATTCGACCTCGCCACGTTCCGCGCGGAACGGAGAAGCGAATGGCAAGCGACGATCACGGACCCAGAAACCCGCCATCGCCTCGACCCGCTCCCTGCGGGGGCGAACCCCGACGGCTTTGAAGTCCGACTCCGCGACCTACCCGCACGCCGCGTCGCCTACATCCGAGTTGTGGACCCCTATCGACCCGACGTGGTCATGCAGGCTACGGAACGGCTCATGCACTGGGCCGACGGATCCGGACTGCTCGACGAGCAATGGCTCGGGTACATGTGGGACGACCCCGAACTCGTGGATCATCGCGACTGCCGCTACGACGCCGCAGTGGTGATTCCCGAAGGCCGCGAAGTGAACACCCGTGGCGAGATTGGGCAGTTCAACTTCCCGGAGATGCGTGTCGCCGAAGTCGAAGTGCGCGGTGCGATTGACCTAGAAATGCGAGCAATCGATTGGCTGTTCAAGACCTGGCTACCCAGTAGCGGGTTCGTGCCAAGCAACCAGCCATGCTTCGAAGCGTGGATGGGCCGACCGTTCCAACACGGCATCGAACACTTCGAACT
>CBESZZ010000052.1:0-11356 GCA_965534055.1 uncultured bacterium
CACTTCGGAAGTCCCGTAGCTCGCCTAGCAGCTGCCGAAAGGTCACCTGCAGGCGCCCTAATTCGCTCCACTGCAGCATCACGAAGAAGCACAGCATCGCCACGGCGAACCGCAGCAGGCCGGTTTCGCCGAACATCTCGACGATTCGTCCGCGGAAGGGCAACCAAGACTCGAACAGAACGAGCCCGGCCAGCCCCAGCAGGAAGAACGGCGTCGCCAGGTAGAGGAAGCGACCCATCCGTACCTACCCGAGCACTGCTTTCATGCGGTCGCCGAGCACGCTCGGAGTCTCGCAGACGTGCACGCCGGCCTTGGCCAAGGCGGCATTCTTATCCGCGGCCGTGCCCTTGCCACCCGAGATGATCGCGCCGGCATGGCCCATGCGCTTGCCCGGTGGCGCGGTGGCTCCGGCGATGAAGCCCACCACGGGCTTCTTCACTTCGCTTTGGATGAACTCTGCCCCTTCCTCTTCAGCCGTGCCGCCGATCTCACCAATCATGATGATGCCGTCGGTCTTTGGGTCTTCGTTGAAGAGCCGTAGGCAGTCGACGAAGTCGGTGCCGTTGATCGGATCGCCGCCGATGCCGATGCAGGTCGACTGACCCAAGCCGGCGCACGTCAGCTGCCACACCGCTTCGTAAGTGAGCGTGCCCGAACGTGACACGACCCCCACCCGACCCGGCTTGTGGATGTAGGCCGGCATGATGCCGATCTTGCAACCTGAGTTTTCGGTGACCGGCGTGATGATGCCGGGGCAGTTTGGACCGATCAGCTGCGTCTTCTTGCCGATCATGTAGTTGCGCACGAACGCCATATCCATCACCGGGATGCCCTCAGTGATGGCGACCACCAGGTCCAGCTGCGCGTCCACCGCTTCGCAAATTGCGTCCGCGGTGAAGGGTGCTGGCACATAGATGACCGAAGCGGTCGCTCCGGTCTTCTCCACGGCCTCAGCCACGGTGTCGAACACCGGCATGCCATCCACCGCTTGGCCACCTTTGTTCGGCGTAACACCGCCGACCATTTTCGTGCCGTAGGCCTTCGCCTGGGTGGAATGGAATGTGCCGGCCTCGCCGGTGATGCCCTGGCAAATCACTTTCGTGTTGCCGTCGATCAATACGCTCACGGTCTTCGTCCTCGTTGTTTGTGTGGCTTTTGGGTTCGGTCGACCGCGCGTCAGGCTTTGCTGGCGGCGACGATTTTCTCCGCAGCCTCGTCCAGCGAGTTCGCGGTTTGCAGCGGCAGCCCGGATTCGGTCAGGATCTTGCGACCCTGCTCGACGTTGGTTCCTTCAAGGCGCACAACCAGCGGCACCCCGATCTTCACTTCCTTCGCGGCCGCGACCACGCCCTCAGCGATGACGTCGCACTTCATGATGCCGCCAAAGATGTTGACCAAAACGCCATTCACGTTGGGGTCAGCCAGCAGGATCTTGAACGCGTTGGTGACCTGCTGCTTGTTGGCACCGCCGCCTACGTCGAGGAAGTTGGCGGGACTGCCACCCTTGAGCTGGATGACATCCATGGTCGACATCGCGAGTCCCGCACCATTGACCATGCAGCCGATGGTGCCGTCGAGCGCGATGTAGTTGAGGTCGAACTTGGCGGCCTCGACTTCCTTGGCGTCCTCTTCGGACTCGTCGCGCAGCGCAGCGATGTCCTTGTGGCGGTAGAGCGCGTTGTCGTCGAAGTTCATCTTCGCGTCGAGCGCGATGACTTCGCCGTCTTTGGTGACGATCAGCGGGTTGATCTCGGCGAGCGAGCAATCCAGCTCGACGAACGCCTTGGCCAGGCCGTTCATGACTTTGGCCGCACCCTTCATTTGGGCCCCGGTGAGGCCGAGCTTGAAGCAGATGGCCCGCACCTGGAAGGGCAGCAAGCCCTTCACTGGGTGGATCGGGATGTGGTGCAGTTTCTCGGGCGTCGCGTCGGCGACGGCCTCGATATCCATGCCGCCCTCGGTCGAAGCGATCATGACCGGCGACGCGGACTCACGATCCATGGCCATGGCCAGATACAGCTCACGGTCGATGGCGCTGCCGGCTTCGACGTAGAGCCGCTGCACGACCTTGCCTTCGGGGCCTGTCTGGTGAGTCACCAGGGTCTTGCCGAGCATTTCTTCGGCTTCTTTCCTGCACTCTTCTTTGCTGCGGACCAGCTTGACGCCACCGGCCTTGCCCCGGCCACCAGCGTGGATCTGCGCCTTGACCACGGCTAGCTCTCCGCCCAGCTCGGTGTAGGCCTTTTCCGCTTCATCAGCGGTCATGGCGGGAATGCCGCGCGGCACCGGCACGCCGAAGCGCGCCAGCAGCTCTTTCGCCTGGTATTCGTGGATGTTCATGGCTTCGTATTCCTGGTCAGGATTCCTGGCCCGTATTCCTGGCAACTGAGGGGGCGGACGGTAACCAGGGGCAGAACGTGCGCAAGCTTGGACCCGGGGGAGGGATGGGATCACGGGTGAACCGGGTTCGCGAACCGTCCTGGCGTTGAGGCCTCGACGGTTCCGACGGCAGGCTCCGGCCCGCATGCGGCGGGACGTCGTTGAAACTAGCAGCCGTTCCGGCGAGCCTGCTCGCCATGTCCGGCATCCTGGTCCACCAACAAATTCGCGCGTTGATCGAACAGGGTGCCCTGCGGAGCAACCCCGACATCGCCCCCGCCCAAATCCAGCCCGCGAGCCTCGACCTGCGGCTCGCGACCCGCGGCTACCGCGTGCGCGCTGGGTTCCTGCCCGAGCACGTCACCGTGGCTGAGCGGCTGGAGGAGACCACGCTCTACACGTTCGACGTGACGGACGGCGCGGTGCTCGAGAAAGGCCACTGCTACATCTTCCCCCTGCTGGAGAGCATCGCCGAGCCGCTCCCCTACCGCATCCGCGCGAACCCCAAGTCGTCGACGGGCCGACTCGACCTATTCACGCGCCTGGTCGCCGATCGCTGCGGCCGCTTCGAACAAATCGCACCGGGCTACACCGGACCGATGTTTCTCGAAGTGGTGCCGCGCAGTTTCCCCGTACGGGTCCGCACTGGGCTGAGTCTCTGCCAGATTCGATTCGATAGCGACGACACGATGCTCAGCGACGAAGAGCTCGCGGAAGAGTACCAACGCAAGCCGCTCTTGTTCGACGCGACGGGCACCCCCATCCCGCTGACGGATGCGACACTCGACAAAGGTCTGTGCATGGGTGTTGCCCTGCGCAAAGACGCCGACATCACCGGCCCGATCGGCTACGTGGCGAAGCGCTACACCGACGTGCTGGACTTGGGCGAAGAGAACGCGCATGACGCTCCTTCGTTCTTTGACGAGATCCAAGAAACCAAGCGCGGTCACCTCGTCGTCGAGCCCGAAGAGTTTTACATCTTCGCCAGCAAGGAACGCGTGCGTATCCCGCGCCACCTCGCCGCCGAGATGGTCGCCTACGACGTCGGCATCGGTGAGCTGCGCACGAACTACGCCGGTTTCTTCGACAATGGCTTTGGCGGCGAGACCGGAACGCGCGCCGTGCTCGAAGTGCGTCCCCACGACGTGCCGTTCCTCGTCGAGGATGGACAGGTGTTCTTCAAGCTGAAGTTCTTCCGCACGTCTGAAGAACCCGAGGTGGCATACGGCGAGCGCGGACTGTCCAGCCACTACCAAGGGCAAGGCCTGAAGCTCAGCAAGCACTTCCGCGTGCCTGAGTAATCGCACCGACCAAATCACAGATCCCCCGCGCACGAACTGCAGCACTCCGATGGATCAAGACAATGTTGCGCAACCTGCCGTGCAACCTGCCACGCAGGCCGATGAGGCACCGGGCCCTCCCGAAGTCGAACGACTCATTCGCGTCGGACACTACGAGTCCATCTCGTTCCTGCTCTTGCTGGGCATCGCCATGCCACTCAAGTACGCCGTTGGCTGGCCCCACGCGGTGATGGTCGTGGGCTGGGCACACGGGGCGTTGTTCGTTTGGTATGGCGCCTTAGTGGGGCTCGCGCATCTCGCGACAGGCTGGCCAGTGAAGTGGTCTGCACTGGCAATGGCGGCGGCATTCGTGCCGTTTGGACCGTGGTTGATCGAAGGGTCACTGCGTCGCGCAGCGCAAACCGCGACCTAGCGCCGTAGCTGAAGGAGCCAAGCCGCTAGGCTCCCCTCCTTCATGAGCTACCCACCAGATCATCCCCTCAGTGAGCTCGCGACGTTGGTTGCGGCGCACGGCCCGCAGAAGATTCTCCTCAACGGCTTCCACAACGGCTTGCCCGTGGCAGTGCGTCCCGCTACGCCCGAACTCCACGTCGTGCAGTACTGGGCAACACACGAACTAGCCGAATCGCAGAAGACACGACTGCGCATCGTCCGCGTCACCGACCCCACCATCGGTGGACCGATCGACTGGTACGGATCCATCCTGGTGCAAGAGGTAGACAAGGCCGGCGAAACCCTGCCCATGACCGCGTGGCTTCCGGGCCGCCACCTCAGCGCAGTGCTGCGCATGGAAGCCTGATGGCTTCGGCAAGCGCGCGCGGATGCGTGAGGATTTCTAACGCACCGGAGCAAAGATGACCGTAGCTCAGATTCTGCGCGACGGTGAACAAGTCACTCTGCGCGCCACCAGCTCAAAGCGACAGGACGACTCTGTGCGGAGCTACTTCAACATCGAAGGCTCCGCTGCCGCATTCCGCACACTCGCTGCGGTGTTAACCGAAGCGGCGAATCAAGCAGACCACGCCCATGGCGGTTTGCATGTAGTCGTCGATCCATCCGACGTTTCGAACCTCAAGCTCGATGGCGCGGATGCCTTGCAGCTTGATGTGTTGCGGACGTAGTCGCAAGAGTGCTTGGCTCAGAGTCGAACGATCGGCGAACCCGATGAGTCCACTCTGTGCCTGACGCGGAACATCCGCGAACGTGTCGCCCCAACTCGCGGGCGACCTCAAGCTCCAGGGACGACGCGGCCTACTTCAAGTTCTCAGCCAGGATGCGCGTCGACTTGTAGCGTCGGCTCACGATCCACTTGTCCTGCGGCGTCACGGAGTCGGATGAGTGGTAGTACTTCAGCACGTGGCTGAAGACCCAGAGCTCGTCCTCGATCTTCTCCACCGTCGTCACGCGGTACTCATCCCACACGTAGTGGTAGGACGTGAACGAAGCGCCGTTCGTCTCGCCGCGGATCGAGCCTTGCGTCTTCTCCTTGCGCTTCTTGTCCGACGTCACGACGAGCTTCTGGATCTCGTGGGCGCCGTACTTCTCTTTCTTGATCGTCTCGTTGGCGATTTTCGTCAGCGCGGCCATGACGTCGGGTTCGACCACGGCTGGCTTCGGCATCCGCACATCAGCGAGCGCTGAGACGGCTAGCGCGCGGATCTTCTCGATCGTCGCTTCGACCTGCTTGCGTTGTTCGGTGCGGTCGGGGCCGTCCTTGCGCTCAATGGACAGGTCCAGGGTGGCCGCCTTGTCGATCATGTCGAGCGACTCCTGCAGCCGAGACATGTTGTTCTCCATGCGGCCTTCACCAAGCACGGCATTGAGCACCTTGTTGCGATCCTTTGGATCGATGTCGAACAAGAACTTCACGACCATCAGCGCCTGCTCGGCGTTGGCGTCGGCTTGGAATGCAATCTGTTGGAAGGACTCTTCGGCTTGCCGCTGCATGCGGCCGATGTTGTGCACGAAGCTGCTGACCTTCTGCTTGTTGATTGCCGGGTCTCCGACGAGTGACTGCGCGAACTTCATGTCTTCGGGCAGGTCTTCTTGCACCAGCTTGCGCAGCTTGGCGACCCGGATGCGCATTTGATCCAGGTCTTCGTCACTCGGCGGGCGCTTGTTGAAGTCAGCGTACTTCTTCGAGATCGCTTCCATCTTCGAGACCTTGTCGCCGGCTCCGTCCTTGGCGGAGGCGTACTCTTGCTGCCACGTGTTGAACAGGTTTTCGAAGTTCGCCAGGTTGCCCGCGACGACCTTCACGTTCTTGTCGCCGGCAGGGTACGCAGCGATCTTCGACTTGAACTTGGCCAGCTCGCGCTTGATGCCACCCACGCGGTTGGCGTCGCCCATGAACGAGGCGTTGAGCATCCGCAAGTTGTTGTAAGCGTTGTTGATGCCCTTGTTGAGTGATTGCAACTTCGCGAACTCTTCGCCGATCACTGCACCAGACGCGGGCTTGTCGCCGGCTGGCTGACCGGATGGCGCCGGCGTGTCGCCACTC
Organism: uncultured bacterium; assembly: GCA_965534055.1. Taxonomy (GTDB): domain Bacteria; phylum Planctomycetota; class UBA1135; order UBA1135; family UBA2386; genus CBESZZ01. The sequence continues at coordinate 6,181 of CBESZZ010000052.1, forward strand.
GGTTGATCGCTCGGCTGGCCACTCGGTTGGCCACTCGGTTGGCCAGCAGGCTGCTCGACTGGCGCTTCAGGAGCAGGTGCTGGGGATGCATTGGCCTTCGTCCGCACGGCCTTGTCCGCGGCGTCCGATCGTTTCGCAGCGTCCTTCCAGTGGCTCGTGTCTTTCTTGTAGGCAGCCTTCAGTCGCTTGTTGGCCCACTTCAGATCGGCAAGCAATTTGTTGGCAGCGGGGATGTCGCCATTGGCCAGCGTCGTCAACCCGGACTCGACCGAACTGATCTTCTTCAGGGCCTGCTTCACCAGCTGGTCTTGGGCGGCCAGTGAAGAAGCGCTCAGCAGAGCGGCGGAAATCAGAGCGAGAGAAGCGTGGGGCTTGTTCATGGTGCTGCAGTGATTGGAACGATGGTCGACAAACCGACCAGCTATCTACAGCGGTAGAAATCGACACACCGCACCGGGTTTCCCGCGCAAGACCGCATACCGCCATTCGCAACGCCGCTTCACTCAGAGCCCATCTGCCGGCGGCGACGGGCCCATCTGGCCGTCTAGGCCAGCTCCAATGTCACCAGCAGCTTCAGGAAGTCGACGCCCTCGATCTGCACGCGGATCTGATAGCCCTCGGTGAACGACAGCGTCTTCTTGCCGGTCTGCAACGTCAGCGTCGGGCCTTTGATCTTCGGCCGTTCGCCGATCTTCCGCGCCGGCAGGAATCCCGTGATGTTGAACTTGGCCAAGAATACTTCGATGCCGAAGTTCGAAACGCGCTGGACCTTCGCGTCGTGGACCTCGCCCACGTAGCTGTACATGTACTGGCACACCTTCAGGTCTCCGACGGCCTTCTCCGCCATCCCTGCGGTATCCGCCTGTAGCGAACTGTGCATCGCCATCTCGTTGAGTTCCTGAACGCAGTCCGTGGTCGACAGCGCGAACTCCGCCTCTTCGCCACGTTGTTCGATCGCGTCGAGCCAGCGGTGCACGATCAAGTCGGGGTAGCGGCGAATCGGTGACGTGAAGTGCAGGTACGCCTCGCGGGCTAGACCGAAGTGCTTCGCCACGTCTTCGTGGTCCTTCACCTCGTACACCGCGCGTTCGATCAAGCCCATGATGCGCTGGATCAAAGCCTCCGCGTTGCCCTTGCGACGCGCGATCAAGATCATCCGTGAGATGTCGCGGCCGGTGAGGTTGTCCTTGTCCGGCACGCGAATGCCGTGATCGAGCAATGCCTTCGCGACGGCTTCGATCTCCTCGGGATCCTTCTCCGGGTGCACGCGGTAGATCGTGGGCAGGCCGCGCTTGCGGAAGAGGTCCCCCACAGCCTGGTTCGCAGCGAGCGCGGTTTCTTCGATGAGCGTCTGTGAGAAGTACTTCTCCGCGTTGACGATCTTTTCGACCTCGTGGTCCTTGTCGAACACGAACTTGCGCTCGGTGGACTGCATGCGCAGCGAACCCTTCGCGTCGCGAAGTTTCTGCTGCTGCACGGTCCACTTCCTGAACAGCTGCAGTGAGTCTTTCAAAAACGCGATCTCCCGCGTCTCTTCGGAGTCGACGCCGTCGAGCAGATCCTGCACCACACGATAGGTGTTGCGCTGCACGCTGCGGATCACGCTCTTGCGCACCTTGGCGTCAATGCGCGTGCCTTTCTGGTCAAACTCCATGATGACTGTGTGCGCCAATCGGTCGCGTTTGGGCACCAGCGAACACAGGCCGTTGCTCAACTTCTCGGGCAGCATCGGCACGACCTGATCCGCCAGGTACACGCTGGTCGCACGCGCCATAGCTTCGGAATCCAGCGCAGTGTCGGGCCGCACGTAGTGACTCACGTCGGCGATGTGCACGCCGAGCTCGAGGTTGCCGTTGGGCAGCTCGTGAATGTGAATCGCGTCGTCGTAGTCCTGCGCGTCGGCGCCATCGATCGTGTAGATCAACTCCTTGCGCAGATCGAGTCGGCCTTCGAAGTCGGCGGGCTGCGGATCGTCGGGGAGCTGTTCGACCTCTTTCAGCACGTCCTCGGGGAAGACCGTGCGCACCCGGAACGACGCCATCAGACCCATCTCTTCGGAATCGATGTCCTTGTAGACGTCGGGTCCGTGCTCCATCGGCCCGAAGGCCGGCGGCCGCATGGAGATATTGCCGCGGGTGGTCTGATCGTCGGGGTCGCCTCCGGCGCCATCCGCACGCTCCAGACTCCAGCCGCGCTCCTCTTCAGGATCGGGTTCGGGCTGGCCACCCTGAGCCTTCAGGATGTCCTTGAAGCTGGAAAAGCCGCGGTTCTTGGGGTCACTCATCAGCGCATCCGTCGGCATACGGGTCGTACGACCCAAAGCACCAGATATGGCCTTCAGGGTCCCGCGCCGTGTAGAGGGCTCCACCGTAAGGCTGCTCCTCGTATTCCTGCACGATTTCGGCGCCGGCAGCCTGGGCGCGCTCATAGTGAGGCTTCAGGTCCGCAACGATGATGTAGGGGCAGCTGGTGGCGCCCCCGGCCGCTGCTGGGGTCTTCAGGAGTTTGCCAAACGCATCGTCACGGATCGAGCCCAGCATGATCATGACTTCGCCGCAACGCAGCTGGGCGTGGGCGATCTGCTTTGGCTGCACCGCGACCGATGGGCCGGCCTTGATGCTTTGAGAGTCCGGAATCTGGGAGTCCGCGGCTTCGGGCTCCGCCGGGACGACCAAATGCGCCACGAACCCGAAGGCTCGCTCCAGCCAATCGATGGCCGCGGGAGCATCGATGTAGCGCAACGTGGGCATCACGCCGCGCGCAGGCCCGGACGGGGAAGATGAGGACGAGAAGGTGGGATCTGACATCTGCTCGGAGGATACTCGGCGGGAGTTCTCCAGGATTCGGTGTGCAGAAATCATGCGGTGGAACGCACTAGGTGTTGCGGTGCGCAGAGAAAGAAGCCCACAATCTTGTGGATTGTGAAGAGGAGTCCACCAAGGTTTCAGATTCCTCGGATTGAGTGCGACCGGTGGTCGGAAAGGGCACGTAGCTCGGAGAGTATTCAGGACGGCTAGGTCCATGAATCGGCAGGAGTGCGGCTCGGATCGCTGTTCTTGCGGTGTTTCGCCTCAACCGCGAGCGCTTCAGCCGTCCCGAAGCGCACCTGGTTCCTGAACGACCTCTCTCTGAAGCCCACTCTCCATGCTTCGAAGCCTTGCTTCGTTCGGCGCTGTCCTCGCCGTCTCCCTACCCCTCTTCGCGCAGCACCCCAACCATCCGGTCGGGTATCGCGACATCACGCTGCCGAACATGACCGGGATCGGATCCGCCAACCTGCCCTGCAGGATTGTGTATCCCGCGACCAACACTGGGCCGAATCAGCCAATCATGCCGCGCGCGGGAGGCTGGCCAGGCATCGTGTTCCTCCACGGATTCACGTTGCTCGGCAACGACTACGGCGAATTCGCCAGTGCCATGGCATCCCGAGGCTTCCTCGTCACGCTGCTCAACACAGCGCGTTATGACCCCGCCATCCAGGAGAACGACGGGGTCGCCTTGTATGACGCGATGGTCTTCGCGGCAGGCCAGGGCCAGTCACTGCACAACCAGCTTGATCCGCAGCACATCGGCCTCGCCGGCCACTCCATGGGCGGCGGCAACGTTGCCAACGTAATGGCACGCGAAACCGGCTACGCCGCTGGTTATGCGTTCGCACCCGCAGTTCCCCCCGTCCAGAACGCCAGCCGGGTCAACCGACCCTTCGGCATCGTGGTTGGTGCAGGCGAACGGGCCACGTCATGGACCACAAACTCGGTCCCGTACTACAACGGCCTCACGTCGTTCCGGGGACTGAAGACGCTGACGGTTTTGAATCGTTTTGCAGACCACAACAACGTGTCGGGACTGGGCAACCTCGGTGGCAACTCCGGCGTGGTTTGGCAGCACAGCGCCCGCGCAGCCGGAGCCTTCTTCATGCACTGGCTCGCCGGAGTCGAGGGCGCGCTGGACGGCATCGCCGGCAACGCCGCGCACAGTGAGCCGACCCTGTTTGAGCTGCGACTGGCCGTGGCTGACCCCCAACTGTGGTCAGACAGCTCCCTGCGCATCAACCGCTCGACGCAACTAACGGTGACGAGCGAGCCAGGCCCTGCAGGCATCCTCGCGTCATTCAGCTCTGGCCAACTGGCCACGCCGTTCGGTCGCTTGGGGCTCAACCCATCGGAGCTAGTGATGCTGACGTCCGGACCCTCGCAGCTTGGACGCGGGTTCGAGGCGACGCTTCGGATGCCGGCAGACGCACGCTTGGTGGGCATGACCATGTGGATGCAGCCCCTCGCCTTGAACAACGCATTGGAGCTTCGCCTCGGCGACACCGAGCAGTTCCTGATCGGCAACTGAGAGTCGCAGGGCTGGATGGCACGGAGCGGGTTCGGTTGGCCTCGCCCCTTCAAGGCGCGTCCTTCCCACCCAGCACTAGTCGCCCGAACCAGACGCGTCAGGCTTCGGCAGCAGGGGTCCACGCAAGTCGACTGGTCGAGTCTTCTTGCGAAGCTGCATGCTGATCACCTCGATGAAGAGCGAAAAGCCCATCGAGAAGTAGATGTAGCCCTTGGGGATGTGCAGCCCGAGGCCTTCCCCCACCAGAGACAGGCCGATGAGCATCAGGAAGCTCAACGCCAAGATCTTGAACGTCGGGTGCTTCTCGACGAAGTCGCTCACCGTGTTGATGAACACGACCATGAAGATCACGGCGATGACAACCGCGATGATCATGATCGACAGCTCGTCCACCATGCCGACGGCAGTGATCACGGAGTCCAGGGAGAACACGACATCCAAGATCGCGATCTGTACCACCACACTGGCGAACGACGCAGCCACCACCCCTGCCTTGCTGGCCTCCACCTGTTCGCCTTCAAGCCGGTGGTGAATCTCCAGCGTACTCTTCGCCAACAGGAAGAGCCCACCAGCAATCAGAATCACGTCACGCCAAGACACCGTGTGCTCCCACAACGTGAACAACGGCGCGGTGAGCCCAATGATCCAACTGAGCGAGAGCAACAGCAGCAGACGCGTGCCCAAAGCCATGGCGAGGCCAACTTGGCGCGCCAAGGGCCGCTGCTCTTCAGGCAGTCGACCACTGAGGATCGAGATGAAGATGATGTTGTCGATCCCCAACACAACTTCCAACGCGGTAAGGGTCAGGCGGGGGGGCGAGCGGGGGGGGGGGGGT
>CBESZZ010000053.1:0-11330 GCA_965534055.1 uncultured bacterium
CGACTGCTGGGCCAATGGGCAAGTCAACGCGCCCCTCGTCGTGAGGTGGGCTGCCGTGCACGACCGCCTGATAGACCTTGGTCACCGTGCGATCCTCGAACTGCTTCGCGAGCTCGGAGTGCACCCAGTCGTTCAACCCAACAAGCAGCACGCCAGACGTCTCCACGTCGATGCGATGCACCAGCTTGGGGATGACATCCTTCGACGGATCCTCAGGGCATCGGTATGCCCCGTGCAGCCAATGGATCAGTGTGCCATGCAGGCGCCTGCCCACCGGATGCACTGCCAGACCCGCCGGTTTGTCGAAAGCGAGCATCTCGTCGTCCGCGTAGACCAGCGGTACGTCGAGATCGAGCTTCGCAGGATCCACATCCGAACTCGGCGGATCCGGGACCTGCACCACGATGGTCTCGCCTTGGCGCACGCGACGAGACGGCGAAGGCGCACGCCCATCTAGATGCACGAAGCCTTCTTCGATGAGCTTGCGGATGCTGGTTCGCGATCGCCAGCGCAGGAAGAACCCAAGCGCGAGATCCAATCGCTGTCCGGCTTGGCGTGCGTCGATTCGCACGCGCACCTCTGTGAGGTGCTGGCTCAGGTCGCGGGGGCGTTCCCCGGGGATGCGAGGAATGGGCATGGTGCCAAACGATCGACGGGGACAGGTCAGCCGGCACGCGATCCAACGGACCACGGCGCTGCTTGCGTCCCCGTGTCCCTCAGGACTCGGTCGTCGTCGCTGGGTCCACAGCCGGCGCTGCTGGGGTAGCCGCGCCGCCACCGATCTGCAGGCCTTCGAGCTCGCCGGTCGTCGCCGCACCCTCGCCACCGCTCGCATTGATGGCGTTCTCAGCGGCCTCGTTCAACTTCGCTTCTTCCGCATCGCGGAGCGCACTCTCAGGAGTCACCGTCGATTGACGCAGCTTCACGCGGCGACGACTACGGCCACCGGTGTGCTGCTGGTTCAGCTTCCGCATCGCGCGCTGAATGTTGCGCAACCGTTCGCGGCCTTCACGGCGGCGCTTGTCGCTCTCCTTCTCGAAGAAGCTGTTCTTCTTCGACTGGCGGAAGATGCCGGCGTAGTTGCACTGACGTTTGAAGCGGCGCAACGCTGCTTCGAGCGGCTCGTTCGGACGGACCTGGACCTTGATCATAGAGGGCTATGCGGCAACGCCGCGGGGTGGAGTGGACCCATGGTCAGGATCCGCAAGCAATGGACTGGGATGGATGGGTTCCGAGAACCCAACGACCGATGCGAGCCCAAGACAACATCCGTGACGGGATGCGCAACTGCCGTGGGATCGACCGGAGAAGAACTGTAGAGACCCCTGACCATCGTCTGGATCCCTTCACGCCGAAGAGCAGAACTCATCGACAACTCAGGGCAAAGACGGCGGCAACATCCCGAAGAGCGACGACACGTGGACAACGGATGACGGGGACGCCATCAACCGTATGCTCGCCACGAGCGGCCGTTTCCCTCCTCGGAAGGGTCCCAAAGACTACCGGGCCATGAACAAAGGGCAACGACCGCAACCTCCGGAATCCCGTGGCACGGCTCGCCCGCCGAAGCCTGCCGTGGATGAGGGCGTGCCCGTTTCCGGCGTCGGCACCGTCGAGCGATTCACCTTCCGCAACCCGGAATCCGGCTGGGCAGTCATCCGGCTGGGGATGGAGTCCGGCGGCCAAGGAGTCGCCCCCGGCCCGATCACCGCGGTCGGGACTTTGGCTCAACTTGCCGAAGGTCAACGGGTTAGGGTCGAAGGTAAGCTGACCAACCATCCGCGCTTCGGCGGCCAAATCGCCGTGGCGAGTGCTGAGGCCGTGCTGCCAACCACCGCGGAAGGCGTGCTGGCTTACCTGGCGTCAGGCCTGGTGAAGGGCATCGGTCCCGCCTTCGCCACCAAGATCGTCGACCGCTTCGGCACCGATTCGCTGCGAGTCATCGAGGAGGATCCGGGCCAACTGGCCGGGATCCCAGGGTTGGGGGAAAAACGAGTCGCGGAACTGGTCGAAGCCGTCCGGGCGCAAAAGGACATTCAGGCCGTGATGGTCTTCCTGCGGGCCCACGGCCTCGGGCTGCATCTCGCAGCTCGGATCGTCAAGCGCTACGGCAAGAACGCCGCGGCGACGATCCAGAATGACCCCTACCGCTTGGCGGACGAAGTCGTCGGCATCGGGTTTACCCGCGCGGATGAGCTGGCCCAATCGATGGGTCTGGACGCAGCCTCACCAGAGCGCGCGCGGGCCGGCATCCAGCACGTGTTGGGCAAGGCCGCCCGCGAGGGTCACTGCTTCCTGCCCGAGCCCATGCTGGCTGCGCGCACCGCCGCCCTGCTGGGCGTCGACGAGCAGTCGACGCTCGACGTGATTCCAGACCTGGTAGCCACTGGGCGCGTTCGTCGGGAACGGCCGCCCGGACCAACGGTCCAGCGCGAGTCCGAGCCCTGGTCGATTTATCCGGTCGCCCTGTTCGACGACGAGTGCGGCGTGGCCCGAGCCATCGACAAGTTGGTGCGCCACGGCCAGACACCCTTCGACATCCAGGGCGAGAAGGCGCTGACGTGGTTCGAGCAGCGCAGCGGCATGCAGCTTCCCGAAGGCCAGCGTCGCGCGGTCCTCCATGCGCTGAGTGAATCGGTCAGCGTGATCACCGGTGGACCGGGAGTCGGCAAGACCACGATCGTGCGTGCGCTGGTCGAGATCGTCCGCGTGAAGAAGTTGAAGATCCGGCTCGCCGCCCCCACCGGACGCGCCGCCAAGCGCATGGAAGAGTCCACGGGTCAGGGTGCGACGACGCTGCATCGCCTGCTCGAGTACTCGGCGGGAACGCATCGATTCACGCGCAACGAAGGGTACCCGCTGGAAGGCGACCTACTGGTCATTGACGAAGCGTCGATGCTCGACGTGCAGCTTGCACACCACCTGGTGCGCGCGATCCCGCCCACCATGAAGGTCGTGTTCATCGGTGATGTCGATCAGCTTCCCGCCGTCGGAGCCGGGCGCGTGCTCGATGATCTGATCGAATCGGGGCGGGTTCCCGTATGCGCACTGAACGTGGTCTTCCGACAAGCCGAAGGCTCCACCATCGTTGACGCCGCACACGACGTCCGCAGAGGCCTTGTGCCGAAACAAGCGCCGAAGCAAGCGTCAACGCAATCCACGGCTCAACCCACCGCAGCAGCTGATGACGGTCCACAGGATGGGTTCTTCTTCATGGAGAACGACCATCCTCCCGACGCGCGCGTGCTGATTCGCAAGCTCGTGATCGAGCGCCTACCAAAGGCTTACGGCCTCAACCCGTTCTCCGACGTGCAGGTGCTGTGTCCGATGTATCGGGGCGAAACAGGTGCGGACAGCTTGAACCGCGACCTGCAGGATCACCTGAACCCTGGAGCTGTTGAGGTGCAACGCGGCACCCGCGTCTATCGCATCGGCGACAAGGTCATGCAGGTTCGCAACGACCACGACGCAGATGTGTACAACGGAGACTCGGGCCGCATCGCATCGATCGATAAGTCTGAAGCGACGCTGCAAGTCACGTTCGGCAAGCGCACGCTTGAGTACCGCTTCGAGGATCTCGACCAGCTCGTGCCGGCTTACGCGATCACTGTTCACCGCGCGCAAGGCAGCGAATACCCCGCGGTCATCGTGCCCATCTCGACCGAGCACTTCCTGATGCTGCGTCGCAACCTGCTCTACACCGCCATGACCCGCGGCCGCCGCGTGGTCGTGGTGGTTGGTTCACGCAGGGCCCTCGAACTCGCGGTGAAGAATGCCGATGAGAACCAACGCTTCAGCGGTCTGATGGAGCGATTGCGGGAGCCGAATCGCATCGCGGTGAACGCGCCGGAGCGCTATGCCCCGAAAGATCGATCCGGCGATGCCGAGCATCGGTAGGGCCGGAGAAGCGCAAAGCAGGGATGCCCCCTACTGCCGGAAGGGAATCGCGACGAACACGTCCGGTTCGAACCACGAGAGGTCGATGTCCACGAGCACCGGCACAAACCCGTCGGCGTAAATCTCGACCGTGACGACTGCTTCGTCAGCATCACGCTCACCGCGTAGCAGCGCGAAGCCATCTGGGTCTTCCAAGAACCCCACATCGTTGATGGCGAGTTCGAACTCATCCAGGAAGACCAGCCCGTCGCGGTCGGTCAGGTAGAAGTCCTGCGACGGGTTGCTCAGCGTCCGGCCCGACCATTCTTGCTGCGACTCAATGACCCGCACCTCGATGTTCTCCCACACGAAGTTCGTGTCTGGGTCGTAGACCTCGATCTCGATGGAAACCGGCCGTGAGGAACGGTTCAGGTCACGGCGGCCACTGCTGCATGCGGTGGCGAACAGCAGGGTCGAAAACAGCCCAATCTGGGCGGGACGAGAGGACAGGAAGGAGGTCATGGGCATGGGCTCGTGGCTGGGGCGTCAGCGCCTGGTGAACAAATACGAATCGGTTCATTGGGCGGACCACACCAATTCAACGTCCATGCCAACCTCACCGCTAGACCCTGCCCGCGGCGAGGCCTCTGGCACCGTGATTTCGGCCCAAACACCCCAAAAACCCGGCCTGGAGGGGTCGTAGGCGCCTCACGATTCCTGCGTTCGAACCCCACAGAACGGGTCCAGCAGGTGCCCAACAGGGAGAAATCCTGGATCGAGCAGGGCAGAAGTTCTCGCGATTCCTCCAACCCCTGTCCTGACGATGAGACAGAAAGGCCAATCCGCGCCTGCGATCTCTCGAAGGCCGCATGGGCGGAACGGCAGCAGGGATGCCACCTGCCAGAATCATCCTTGCCGTTGGGCCGTCGGAACCACCATCCTCTGTCCGCCTTGCTCTCGCAGCTTTCCTCGTCGGTCGCCTATTTTTTGGGACTCGAAGTCACTCGTCCATGACCCTAGCAACGCCTACCCGCCGCTTCGTCCCCAAGGGACTGAACGCCGGCGATCTCCCATCGATTGAAGCGCTCTTTGCCCAGCTGGCAGATCGCTCCATCGACGATGTATCCTCCCTTGAAGAGTGGTTGCTCGACGAAGGCGAACTCTCCGCACACCTGGGAGCAGAAGTCGCGCGTCGCTACATCGCGATGACGTGCAGCACCAAGGACGAAGCAGCCCAGTCCGCATACAAGGAGATCCAAGAAGCACTCCTGCCGCGCGCCAAGGTGCTGTCGGATCAACTCGACAAGAAGTTCCTGGCGAGTCCCGCGCTCGATCACCTCGATTCCGCGCGGTACGAAGTTTTGATCCGCGACCGCCGCGATGCGAGCGAATTGTTTCGCGTAGATAACACGGAGCTGCAAACCGAGGAGGCAGCGCTCAAGACGAAGCAGCAAGCGCTGATGGGCGGCCTCACGGCAACGTTCGAAGGCAAAGAAGTCACGCTTCAACAGCTCGCCCCCTACTACGAAGACACGGACCGAAGCCGACGTAAAGCGGCGTTCCGCGCCTCGCTCGCCGCCCGGCGACCGACCTGGGCAGAACTCGAAGGGCTCTTCGACCAGCTGGTCACGCTGCGGACTCGGATGGCCAAGAACTCCGGTTGCGAGTCATTCCTGGAGTATCGGTTCCGTCAGCTCAGCCGCTTCGACTACACGCCCGAAGACTGTCAGCGGTTTACCGAAGCCGTCCGCGACGCGGTCGTGCCCGCGGTGCAACGCCTCCACGCAACCAGACGTGAAGCGCTGAAGCTTGAATCACTCCGCCCGTGGGACCTCGAAGTCGACTTGGACGGACGCCCCCCGTTTCAGCCATTCGAAACCGAAGCACAGCTGATCACCCTGGTGCGCAGCGTCTTCTCGGCGGTCGATCCGCGCTTCGCCGAGGAGTTCGGCGTGCTCGAGAGTCACAAGATGCTCGACCTGATGAGCCGGAAAGGCAAAGCCCCGGGTGGCTATCAGTACTCAATCGAAGATGTGCGCTTGCCGTTCATCTTTGCGAACTCGGTGGGCACACACCAAGACGTGCAGACAATGCTGCACGAGGGCGGGCACGCCTTCCACTCGCTGCTCAGCCGCGGCGAAGACCTACGCGCTTACCGCAGTAGCCCGATCGAGTTCGCGGAGACCGCGAGTATGTCGATGGAGTTGATGGGTCTAGAACACCTCGCAGAGGTCTACGACGCGGAAGACGCCCGCGTGATGTATCGCCAGCACTTGCGCGGAATCCTGCGGATTCTGCCGTGGATCGTGTCCATCGACGCGTTCCAACGGCGTATCTATGCGGAGCCTGAGCTCAGCAAAGAAGCACGCCGAGAACTGTGGGTGTCGCTGCGCGCGGAGCTTGCGCCGGGCATCGACTGGACCGGTCTCGAAGACGTGCGCGACCACGACTGGCTGCGGCAAAGCCACCTGTTCACGCACGCGCTCTACTACGTGGAGTACGGCATCGCGCAGCTCGCCGCTCTGCAGATCTGGCAGCGGTACCGCAAGGATCCGAAAGACGCGGTGGAGCGCTACCGCAACGCGCTCGCGCTTGGTGGCAGCCGGCCGTTGCCTGAACTGTTCGCGGCAGCGGGCGTGAAGTTCGACCTCTCGGCGGAGATGCTCACGGCGTTGGTCGCCGACATCGAATCCGCAATCGCAGAGGCCTAAACCGAAAACGGCCGGCAGATGCCGGCCGTTTTCGCGTCATGCATCGGATCGAGCAACCCGATGCGATGAACGTCTCGTGCTATCGCTACTGAATGCAGATCTGCACGGCTTGGTGCACGTTGCTGATGCAGGCTGGAGGCGGCCGCGTGAACAGGCAGCTAGCCTGCGCAAAGATGCACACGCCCACGAGGGCCGGATCATTTGGGATCGCCAACTGCACGCGCGCGGTGATCGGAGTGATCATCAGGAAACTCGGCAACACGCCGATCACACAGGGACCGTTGAAGCAAGACTGCACGGTCACGTTGGCCATTTGGGCGCCCACCGCGACGACACCAAACCCGCCCGGCGAGTTGCAGGGGAACTGATGCCCGATGCTCATCGTGGTGCCTATGTTGGGCGCACTCGTCAGCGTGGGCGTCGAGTTTGGGCAACCCGTGCCTGGGATTGGGGTGACTTGAGCCGCCGCGTGATTCGCGCAGAAACTGGCGGCCAACCAGGTCGCTGAAATCAAAAGGACACGTGAGAGCAGGTTCATGGAAAGCCTTGTGAGTGAGTGATGCTGAGGATTGAGGAGAACTTACCGCCTAACGACCCGTGCCGCCCTGGCCTTGCCCAGAGGTTTCATAAGCAGGCAACTCAAGCAACTCGGCATCTAACGCACCCATGGCGGCTTCGAGTTTCGCGCGCAGATCGTCTTCGCCGGTGGTCACAAGTCTGGCACGCAGCGTCTTTGCGGTATCGACAGTTGATAGGTTGAGCCCATCGAGCGTCGCGGCGGATGCTTCCCGTCGAGCGAATGATGCGAGAATCTCGTCGATCGCCTGCTCGTAGCGACCGTCCAGCATTGCTAGGCGTCCCAGGGCACCATGCGCCAACGCGACATAGTGGTCGGCACTGTCCTTCGAGTCTGGGAAGCTCTCGATGTTCTGCTCGAACAATGCAATCGAACGGCGGTATGCGGCCCGCGCACGATCCGCGTTGCGGAGCCGTCGCCACGATTCGGCGGCGACCAAGTGGCCATAGCCGGCGAACCAATAGAGGTTGTCCGCCACCTTGCGGATCTGCTCGGCTTCCGCGACGTCTTTCTCGTAGGCGGCTTCCGCGCCAGCTGGACCACCGTTCGCAAGCAACTGGTCCAATCTGCGATCGTGAATCAAGGCTGAAGCAGGGAAGCGCTCGAGGCCGGCGCTTAGCGCTCGCTCCGCGGGGCCGCTGGCACCTAGGCGCCTTAGGAAATCCACGTGCGCGACGACGTGCGCATCGATGCCCAAAGGATGCTTGCTCAACACCGCGTAGGCCGCGTTGACATCCGTGAGCCATTGCGATGGCCACTCGTCTTTCTTGCGCAATGCAGCGCGGATCATCTCCTGCCTACTCTCGGCCCAGAGCGCGAGGGAAGCCATGGCCAACCACGACGAGTCACCTTCCGGGATCCCATCGACTCCGGCTTCGGCACGCTCGTATGCGGCCGGCTTATTGCCAGCGTAGAAGTCACACAGCGCCAGCGTGGCTTCGATTTGCCAGCCGGTCGCGCCCTGCGCCTTGGCTCGTTCGGCCTGCGATCTCGCGTCGTCGAACTGCAGTTGTGAATACGCTTCTGCAGATCTTGGCTCAGCCGCCAATGACCGTGCGGTCTCAGGCGAAGCGGCGTGGGTCAACGTGGCGACCGCGCGATTGGTCCACGCAACCGGATCGGCCTTGGCTTCACGGGCAACACGCGCGGTTTCATCGAGGCGAGCCTCCAGACCTTCCAAGGGCTGCAGTGTCTCGCCTGGAGCGGGATAAGCAGCCCCCTGCAGAGCGGTCGACCACTTGGAGAGATCCACTTGCGTGGAGTCGGCAACCAGCCCCTTGTGCACGACGCCCAAGAGACGCGCATCCGCAGACTTGTCGCCGAGCTTGTCGAGAGCCGCAATCAACGCGTCCCGCTCTGTAGCGTCCGTTGGCGCCTGAAGGGCATCCGCCAGCAGCCCCACGGCTTTCTCCGACTCAGCAGACACCAACGCCTGGCGCGCTTGCTTCGCCATCTCGCGATCCAAGCCGAACACCGCCAAGCGGAGTAGGTCCACCGGTGTGTCGCCACCCGCCCGCGCCGCCGCCTCGAGCAGTGCACGGCGCGTTTCCGCATCACCCTCCGCATAGGCCTGTTCGACGGCATCGCGATCGGCGGCGTCTTTGCTGGCCACCCGCTCAACGATCGAACGGTCGCCGCGCGCGATGACGGTGGGTTGATTCACGCGCTCGGCCACTCCGTCGTGGATTGCGTCAAAGACAGCGGCCGTGCTGAACGCATAGTAGACGTCGTACGACTCCGATCCCTCAGTCTCGCCCGACTCGTCGAGCTCGATCATGATGTGGCGTGGTGCCACGCGCGTGCCTTCGAAGTAGCGCTGATACAAGAACGGCTCCAGCGTGATGTGCTCGCCGCACGTCACATGCCCAAAGCGCGGGCACGGGATCCGCTTGCCGTCTTCGTCGTAGTCGCGCGCCGTATGCCGATACACCGACGCGATCACCGGGACGTACTTCTCGTAGAGCTTCGCGACTTCGGGTTGGCGGTAGCGAATCCCTGCGTAATGCTCGCTCGCGATCTCGCCGTCCATGTTGACGCAGATCAAGATGGCCTTGCCGGTCTCAAGGGCGATCTGCTTGGCGTCTTCCCAAGTTCGCTGCCACGGGATCAGCATCGGCTTCTCCCAGTCTGCGGCCGTGGGTGCCTGCCACATGACTTCGCGAGCAAGTCCCTGCTCGCCCAGGCCCGAGTTGCCGTTGGGCGGCGCACCGACCGCGGGCGCCATGCCTGGCGTGTCCGCGGAATCGGGAACCTGCGAACCCGAATCGGCCGGCTTGGGATCCGTCGGAGCCGGTTCGTCTTGCGCCAACCCCCCGCTAGCAAGCCCTATTCCGAGGGCTGGAACAAGGAGAACGGGCAGCAGGCGTGGGAGCGGTGGAGTCTTCATCAATGCGGTAGCAGTTGCCGTGCGATCGAGCATCGACACGAGGCTAGAGAATGTAGACCGGATACGGCGACTTGCCCAAGCGTCCACGTACCGGACTTGCAACGACGCACCATCTGCGGTCGCCCCGGGTGCCGCCTTGCGCCGCATCCATGAGTCTCGTGTAGTGCCCGGGCATTGACTGACTCCACCCCCGAACCCACCTGCCAGACCGGCCGCCAAACCGCCTCTCCCTCGGGAGACGTCGCAGATCGCATTGAGCGCGAGAGCGCCTTCCTGCGCGGCGTCATCGAGGAGGTGGAGCACGTACTCGTCGGGCAGCGATCCCTGCTCAATGCCATGCTGATCGGGCTCTTGGCCGATGGCCACGTCCTCCTGGAAGGAGTCCCGGGGCTGGCCAAGTCGCTGGCTGTGCAGTCCCTTGCCAAGGCTCTGGGCGGCTCGTTCAAACGCATTCAGTTCACGCCCGACCTGCTGCCCGCGGACGTGCTCGGCACCCAGGTCTACAACCCAAAGACCGGGGACTGGACTTACCGGCCTGGCCCGGTGTTCGGAAATTTCGTGCTGGCCGATGAGATCAACCGAGCGCCAGCAAAGGTTCAGTCCGCGCTGCTCGAAGCCATGCAGGAGCGGCAGGTCACCGTGGCGGACGAGTCGCGCCCCCTGCCCGATCCGTTCTTGGTCTTGGCCACGCAGAATCCGCTGGAGCAAGAAGGCACCTACGCGCTGCCCGAAGCCCAGATGGATCGGTTCATGCTCAAGGTTGTCGTCGGCTATCCCGACCTGCAAGCAGAGCGCGACATCGTGCAGCGCATGGCGACCCACGGCCGCAAGCCCGAGGTGAAGACCGTTGCCTCACCGGCCCAGGTGCTGGCCGCACGTGAACTTCTTGATCACGTGCACGTCGACCCGAACTTGATCGACTACGTCGTGCGGCTCGTGCGGGCGACCCGCGAACCGAAAGCCGTGGGACTCGACGAACTCGAACCCATGGTGCGTCATGGCGCTTCGCCACGCGCATCGATCGCTTGGACCATGGCCGCGCGGGCACACGCGATGCTCGAACAACGCGCGTTCGTTTCACCGAGCGACGTCAAAGCCGTCGCGATGGAAGTGCTGAGGCATCGCGTCATCTTGAGCTTCGAAGCAGAGGCGAGAAACCTCTCGCCCGAAGCGGTCATTCAGCAGGTGCTCAACACGGTCGCCGTGCCCTGACATGCGCCTCGGTTTCTGCCCCCAAGACGCTTCACCCCACGGTCGATGAGCGATGGTCGAGCCGCCCGCAACCGATGAACTGACCGAGCTGCTCGAAGAGGTGCGGCGGATCGAGGTGCTGAGCCATCAGCTCGTGACGGAAGGCATGGCCGGCGGCTACGCCTCGGTGTTCCGCGGCATGGGCATCGAGTTCGACGAGGTCCGTGAATACTCAGAAGGCGACGATCCGCGAGCGGTGGACTGGTCCGTAACCGCGCGCACCGGCCGCGTGTACGTCAAGAAATTCGTCGATGAGCGTGAGCTCTCACTGCTCTTCCTCATCGATCTTTCGCCGTCGATGACCGGAGGATTGGGCGCGTGGTCAGCGCGTCAAACCGCGGCCCGCGTCTGCGCATGCTTGGCGCTCGCTGCCGCGCGCAACCAGGACAAGGTCGGATGGATTGGTTTCGCCGATGGAGTCGAGCACTACCTGCCCCCACGACGCGGCGGCCGTCATGCACTCCACCTCATCAAGGAGATTCTGAGCGCGAAGAGCAACGCCCAAACCAGCCGGCTCGGGCCGGCGCTC
>CBESZZ010000054.1:0-11327 GCA_965534055.1 uncultured bacterium
GTTCGCTCAGGCACCACAAAATCGAACGACCACGAGCCTTGATGTTCCGCCGTCGTCGAAGCCTGTGCAGGGGCGTGCGCGAACAAGCCCATCGCCAAAGCGACGGCGACGCACGCCAAGAACTTTGAGCGAAGACTCACGAGCCGTAGTTCTCGCGCAGGTGTGGCGGCAACGCGTCGGCTGGCGACGTCGGTTGCGGTGCAGCCTCCGCGTGTGGCGCGCAGTCCTGGTTGTCGTAGTTGTGCTCCCAGGATTGCTCTTCCTCGTAGCCTTCTTCCACATACCCATCGTGGTCGTCGTACTCCGCGTGCTCGTCGTAGCCGTCGTGGGCCTCATCGGCGTACTCGGGGTGGGCGTCTTGCCAGTCGCTGGAAGGGGCGACGAGCTCGACGACCGCGTTGCGATGCAGGCGACGTCGGCGACGCATCCAAGTGGTGATGAGTAGCAGGAGGCCGACGATGAATCCTGCGCCGGCATACAGCAGGATTTGACGCTGGCTGTCGCTCATCGCCTCGTAGCGACGCACGAGGTTGTCCTTCGCTGCGAGGAGCTTCGTCCGGGCCGTTGCCAAGAACGATCCATCGCCGGAGTTTCCTGGGCCACGGATGGCAGCGATCGCGACTTCGATCAACGGCTTGATCGACGTGTTTCGAGCGTCAATGAGACCGTGTTCCAAGGCCTTGAGTGCATTCGGTTGCTTCAGCTCGCCGAGGCGCTGCACAGCGTAGCGACGGAGCAGGAGGGCTTCGTGCTCCAGGACGGCCATCAGGCACGCGGCTTCGACTGTGGGGTCGAGCTTCGGCGAGTGGGTCTGGAACAGGAACGCGAGGGCTTGGCCGACGTTGCCTTGATCGGTGTCTGCAGCGACGGCGATGTCGAGCAATCGATCCTCTGGACCGATGTCGCTGAGCGCCATGACGGCGGCGACGAAGTCATCCGCGCTGTCTTCAGGGTCGAGGTTGCGCTCGAGCATGTGCAGCAGCGGGGCGCGAGCTTCGCTGGCCCGCGTGGTGCCGAGGTTCGTGGCTGCGAGCATGCGCAGCTTCGCGTCGTCGCTGCTCAACATGTCGATGGACGTCTTGGTCGAGCGCCGATCGCGTAGCTCGCACAGCGACGCCATCGCGGCGCGACGCACCGCGATGTTGGTGCCCGTCGCGACTGTTTCGCAAAGCGCAGGGACGGCCTCGGTTGCGCGCCGCTTCGCAAGAAGTTGGGCGGCGCCCACGGCGACGTCTTCCGCTTGCGCACGGAGCAAATCCACGAGTTCTTCGCCAATTTGGGCGGAAGGGTCAGTCTTGGCCAGTCGAGCCAGGAGGTCGCGATCGCTGGCGGCAGCCGCAGACTCTGCGGCCGACGGTGCGGCGGCTTCTGTTTCGGCCTCGGCGAGAGCCTGTGCTGGCGCGATCTCATCCAAGGGGCGCCAACCCGCGACAAAGTTGTCCCTGGTCTGGTTTGGGTAGCCGCCGACAAACAGGTCTCGCTTGTCGACGCGCAGCAACCCTTTGGTCTCTGCCAGCAGATCGTTGACCATCGGTTGCCCGCCTGCTTGGCAGGCCCACACCGCGCCGGTGCCTTCATCGCTTGGCCACGCGAACACGACGCAAACCGGAGCCTGGGCGTCTTCCATCGAGGTGTACACCGCTTCGAACAGCGTGCCTTCTGCGATCTGTGTTTGGTATGCGCGACTTCGCGCGACAGGAGTGAAGCCTGTGTCCGAGGCCTCGCCGCTCGCGAACAAGCCTTTCAGGTCCGTGTAGTTGCCGGACGCGGCGTAAGTTCGTGCTTCCGCAGCGGCAAGCGTCTTGAGCGTTCGAGCGAGCACGGCGGCTTCCTGTGCCCCTTGGACCGACTGCATCGTGCGGACCAGGTCAGGGACCTGCAGCCGCGGCGTCGCGACGTGGGTGCCGGCGATGATCGCCAAGTGATGTAGGAGGTCGCCAGCGGGCGCGGTCGACTCGATGCTGAAGCCGTTCACGTCGCGTCGGACGATGCGGCGCGCTTCCCCGAGCGTTTCCACCAGTGCTTCAGGCACTTGCGTGAGCTTCTCAGGCACTTCCTTGTTCAGTGCGCGGGCGATCGCTCGGATGCGGTCCGGGATCACGCGGGCCACATGTTCGAGAACAGCGGCCGTCGCGTCTGCGGGCAGGCTTTGGAGGAACTGCTCGGTACGTGGGCGCGCTGCCGCGGCCTCCAGCGAACCGCGAGCGCGGTTCAAGCCGTCTTCCGAGGTGGCACCGACCAAGCGACCTGTCGCGACGGACAGGTGCTGTTCGAGTCCACTTTCGACATCTGTGGATCGCGCAACCCAGGTGCGTTGTCCGCTCTTCCCGGTGCCCTGCACTGGGAAAGGCATCATGGAACGGATCGCGTCCACCGTTTGGGTGAATCGCATTGCGTCGTGCAAATCGACCGACCAGGTGAACTCACGCATCCCGAAGGGTGCGGGCGTCAACGCGTTTTCGCCCGACTCCTTCGGTGCGCCTTGGGCGACGAACGACCAGGTGTTCCCGAGGTTGCCGAACAAATGCTGTTTCGCTTCGACATCGGCGGAGGTCGACAGTTGATCTAGCCGCTTATCGACACGAATCCCAAGCTCAGGCTCGACGGCGTCCAGGATACGCATGGCTTGTCGCCAGAGGCCTTGGGCGTTCAGTCGCGCGACGCCAAACAACGCGGTTTCGTCGTGAACCAGTGCGGCCAAACTCGGGGAGTGATCGCCCTTCCGGCCGAAGAGCGCGTCGAACACGCCGGTGCTCGGATCCGTGTGGCGAACGCGCAGTCGCTCTTGAATCTTGCCGTCGGTCATGGAGGCGGTGAAACCGACCCACGGGACTTTGTTCAGATCGCCGGTCTCGACGAGGCGACGGGCCATCGCGCGGGTGGCTTCGTCTTCGCGATGAGTCAGGGCATACAGCGAGCGAAGTGGGTGGCACCACAGCATCAAGCGCGCAGGAGTCTCGGCAGTGGCCGAGTCGGCCATGAACTCTTCCCACTCGGGCGTGTCCTGCAGGGACGGAGACACGGGCTTCTCGATGCGCGTGAGCGTGCTGTCGAGGAGCACGTCGTTGGCGGCGATGCACAGCACCGACCCTTTCATGCCGCAGTGCACGGTGAATCCAGAGTCACGGGAATCCAATGCCGGCTTGCTGATGCGCCAGACCATCCCTTCTCCATGGGCAGACGGGTGAACCCGCATTGCCGCGGATCGACCCAGAGTTGCCATCCGTTCTGGGAGGGCCTCGCGAATCGCACGCGCGGTGCCGCCAAGATCGATAAGTACGCACCAGGACATGCGGCCGTCGTTCTGGAAGCCGTTCCATGAGGCGACGGCGCCGCTGCTTAGCGCGTGTCGGAGCTGTTCTTCATCGATCGGATACTGAGCCAGCGTTTCACTCCACCAGCCGCGCCCCAGCCGCGACAGCACCGCGAGCCAAGGTGCGTCAGTCAGCGCCGCGGCCAAACCCGTGGACTCGAACTGCATGAGTGCATCCGCGTCGCATGGTTCTAATACCGCAACTGCGAGTGCGTCTGGCGAAAGCATCGCGGCGAGTCGTGCCGGTGTGGACACGACAGGTACGCTCTCGAACGACTCCGGTGCGGGCGTCGTCTGAGGATCTTCCACTGGGGGGGGATCCTGTGGAGCAAGGAGGGCGCCCGCCAAGGCGGCGGTCATGATTGTAAGAAGTGTCATGCTGAACTTTTCTTGGGGTGGAGATCGCGCGTGATCTCCCGGTTCCATCGACGGGATAGCGGTCTGGACTCCAGCGTTCTCGGCCCCGCGCCTAAGGAATTTCGCCGGCCGGGTCTGGATCGGTCAGGCATCCCAGCCCCTCCGGCGGCGCTGGGGCCGCTTCATGACGCGGTCATTCGTGTGGCGCAATCCGACAGTCGTTCCCCAGGTCGCTCAGCGCCTGGAGCGATCGAGGGCTGTGATGAAGCGAGCGTCCGGCCAATTGGCGGCTGACCAAGCCGGAAATCCACCGTTCCATTTCGCCAAACGGCTCGCTACGCTCCTCCGCCCGCGCACAGCGATCCCCCTCAAGGGCCGTTAACTCAGTTGGTAGAGTGCCATCCTCACACGGTGGAAGTCAGTGGTTCAAGTCCACTACGGCCCACCACTTCGCTGGGCTGGGTCGCCCGTGCCTCCGCGGCTGAGGCTTCGTCCCGACGCCGCCCTGATGCCGCGCGCACGGCTAGCCATGAATGCTCCCGTCGGTGCCTCTGCTGCTCCTCCGTCCGGCCCTTCGGGTCGACGTAGACCCCGTAGCCGCCTGCGCAAGGCGGTGCTCCTGGCGATCCTCGCGCTCTCGACTACCGCGGTTGGGCTCATCGCGGTCGAGCTGGTGCTGCGCAAAATCGACGGTTACCGCCTGACCACCTGGCGGCTGATCCCGGACCGCATGCGGGTGACGCCGGAAGAGGAAGTCAGCGCGTCTCCGGAGCTGGTGGAAGCATTCCTCACTGAGCACGCCACCGGCGATCTGCAGGCTTCGTGGTTTGCGACCTCGCCGGTGCTTGTCCCCGCGTTCGAGACGTCGGCACGGCTGGAAGAGCGCTTCGCAAAGTTCGAACGCGTGTTCAGCTACATCATCAACGACATGTTCTTGCGGGCACTCTGGGTGCCGGGGAAGGGCATCGAGGTGCTCGGGGACGCGGCGATGCCGGACGACTTCACGTCGTTTGCAGCAGTCGGTGGCAATCCTCATCCGTTCTATCGCTACCCGGCTTCGTCGACGTTGCCCACGGGCCTGACGACCAACTCGTTCGGCTTCCGAGGCCCGGAGCGAGCTGTCGACAAGCCGCCGCGCACGATCCGTATTGGGTGCGTGGGTGCGTCGACGACGGTGAACTCGCATTTTCTGCCGCACTCCTACCCAGAGCTTCTCGAGCATTACCTCACGCTCTGGGCAGAAGCACGTGAGCTCGACGTGCGCTTCGAAGTGTTCAACGCGGGGCGCGAAGCGATCGAGTCACCTGACATACGCGGGATCGTGGAGCAAGAGCTTGCGCCGCTCGAAGTCGACTTCGTTGTCTACTACGAGGGTGCCAACCAGATGCACATCGAGGACTTTCGCAAGCACGTGACGTTTGCAGATGCCTCGACTGTTTGGAATAGGGTTCCACCGGGGCTCATCCCTGACGAATACGGTCTGACCAACGATCAGGGGCGATTGCTGGATCGCGTTGCGGCGTATTCGGCGACGGCGTCGAGGCTGCGCGAGATGCTGCGCGGATCACCGACGCTCTATGAGTTGGACAAGCCCGACTATTCGGTGTCGCTGCCGGAAGACCTCAATGAAGGTTTGCAGGCGCGACCGCCGAATCTCGAGCCCGCCACGCAGTTTGCTTCCGGCGGCCAGATCCTCGGTGATCTCGAAGGGATTCGGAACGCGTGCGTGGAGACGGGTGCGGAGTTGGTGCTGTGCACTTACACGTGGCTCGTGAGTGACGGCATGGAGCTGGACGCTTGGAAAGGCAATCTGGTCTACCAACAGCTGCATCGCGCTTTTTGGCCGATGCGCTACGCGACTCTGCGGCAGTTTGTCGACATTCAAAACGACATGTATCGCGCCTACGCATCCCAACACCAACTGCACCTCATCGACGTTGCCGACGCCACGCCGCGAGAGCAGGTGCTCTTCACCGATGCGATTCACGGCACTGCACTGGGTGTTCGCGTGCGCGCGTGGCTGGTGTTTGAGTCGCTGACGGAGCTCCTTGCCAAGCGATTAGATGAAGGCGTTGTGCCGCGTGCGGACCGCGCCGAGCAAGCCAATCACCCGAACATCGGGCCCACTCGGACCATCACGGTTCGTGACCTGAATGGCGGCTGATCCCGCGAGTCTCTGGTTCGGGATTCCGCCACGAGTGTGGCTCGTCATGCTGCTGGTCGGGTGGGTCGGCAACGCGTGGCTCTGGCTCAACCCGGGCTACTTCCACACGGATGAGATTGGCCTCTTGGCCAAACTCGCGACAGGTGAACTGAACTACGCACCTTGGACGTGGGGTGGAGACGCGATCTTCTGGCGGCCTTTGGCGTTCAACGCGGAGCTGCAGCTGCTGGATCTGTTTGGGGAATGGCCGCAAGTCATCCACTCAGCGGATGTCGCGGTGCACCTGACGAGCGCTGTGCTTGTTGCGAAGCTTTCGTGGCTCGTGTTCCGAAGTTCACGTGCGGTGTTGGTCGCGTTTCTTGCGTTCGCGCTGTCCCCGCTAGCGGCTGTCGGTGCCGGTTGGGTGCAGGGCACGTTCGATCGGTGGGCCACGCTGTTCGTTCTGTTTGCCTGCGCCAGCTACATTGACCCAGCACTTGGTGCGATGCGTCGCACCCTGCAGGTGGCCCTGGGATTTGTCCTCGCACTGGCGAGCAAAGAGTCCGGCTTGGTGCTCTTGCTCTACCTCACGATTGCTTCGGTGGGAGGCGTCCGTTCGGTAGTAGGCGGCGACAGGGGTCAGAAACAGAACCCACACGCGGGCCGCCTCGTTGCACTGTTGGCGTGTTGCGTTCTGGCGGTGCTATACCTCAGTTGGCGTTGGTTGGGATTGGTTGAGCAGCCCGTCGGCGAGTCCGTCTATGCGCCGAACTTTGGTGTCAACGTGTTGCACAACATCGCTGCATACTTCGCCTACCCCGCGGCATTCTTAGCTCGCGGAGTCGGTGGGATGGTCGACGAAGGGAGCCGCTGGTTGCTTTGGTTTGGCGGTGGCATCCACGTTGCGATGCTGGCTTGGTTGCTGTGTAGCGCGCGATCACGAAGCCTTGCCGTGGTTGCATACCTGGCCTTGTTCTTTGGTTCGATCGGTCCGGCGCTGTTCTTCGTGAACAAGTTCGAAGGGCACTACATGTATCTTTCGGGTGTGCCGTTGGCGCTTCTGCTTGGTTTCCTGTCGACGGTCTGTTCGCGGTCTGGATTGACGCGAGGGCTGTTCGCGGCGGTGATGGCAATCGGTCTGGTGCACACGGGGGTGTCACACTGGCGGATCCACCGCGATGGCGAGATTCAACAGCGGCTTTACGGGACGCTTGAGCCGATCCTTCGGGATCTGGCGACTGACGAAGTGGTTCCCTACGCCTTCCGGATTGAGCCGCACCCAGAGGTTCCACGATGGTTGATCGTGAAACTGACCCATGAAGTGCGGTCTTGGGCTGGCCTACGATTCGGTGGGATCACCACGGAAGCGGGAGCTGGTGTGGATCGCGAGGCGACCATCCCACTGTCCATCGACCGCACGGGCGCAGTATCGCGCTGAGGGTCTGGCCGCCCCCGCCTCCCCCCACGAGCGCAGGGCTAGTCGCCCGGCGTCGGCAGCTGCGGCAACGCGCCCGTGGCGTTGGGGCGCAGCTAGAGTGCGGTAGCTTCGGTGCCGGCTTCGTGAAACGCGTCGAGCATCGCATCGCTGAGCGCTTCGATCGCGCTTTCGCTCGTGGTGAAGGCGATGACGCCGGGGCCGTGCCCCGAGATGGTCGCGCCCGCAGCCCCGGCTTCTTTCGCTGCTCGTAGAGCTTCATCGAGTCCCGCGACCAGCCGTCGCCGGAACGGCACGTGCACTTCGTCTCGAATGGCGATCTGCAGCATCTCTTCGTCGGCGGTCTCAAGTGCTTCGAGCAACGCGATCACGCGGCTGCTAGTGCGGGTGGCGACCGCGTGTGGCAGCGTGGGCGGTAGCACACGCTTCGTTTCGGAAGTGGGCATGAACACCGCGGGTGCAGCGAGCACCATGTGCCAGCTTTCGTGCACCCGATGACGAAGAATGCGGAAGCTCTGTGTTGCCTCTTCGTGCGGGTTTGTTTGCAGCGTGCTCGCCAGACCACCGACGAGACATGGCGCGCCGTGTCCGGGGTCGCCGCCGAGGGCGACGAGCATGTCGAGGAACTCGTGGCTGGGCATGGCGCCGGGCTGTGCGTTGCGCTGAGCCTCTTTCTGCTTGCTCTGTTCGGCGATGCGTAGAGCCGCGCCGATTCCGGCCGAGAAGCCTGCCGAGATCGTGCCGAGCCCAACGCCGCGGGGGACGTTGCCCTCCACGATGATGTGCGCACCTTCCTTGCTGAGATTCAAACCCAGAGCATCGGCTGCGGCGCGCACACCCCGCACCACGGTGTCGTGGCGGGGGTCGAGAGCCGTCGCGTCCGGGTCATCGCGGCGCTCGACTTCGAGCGTGCCGGGATCGCCCGAATGGACGGACACGCGCAGCGTGGAAGACACGGCGAGTCCGAGGAACCCGTAGCCCGGACCGAGGTTGGCAGACGTGCCGGGGACCTCAAACTGGATCTTCGCTTCGGTGGTCTTGGCCATTGCGGGTCTCGGTCGCGCGATACGAAAACGAAGCTAGTCGCCGAAAACCTAGTCGCCGAACTGGATGCCCTGTGCGAGCGGCAGTTCGTCACTCCAGTTGATCGTGCTGGTTTGGCGTCGCATGTAGATCTTCCAAGCGTCGCTGCCCGATTCGCGGCCGCCGCCCGTGTCTTTCTCACCGCCGAACGCGCCGCCGATCTCTGCACCGCTGGTGCCGATGTTGACGTTCGCGATTCCGCAGTCCGAACCGATCGCAGACAAGAACCGTTCCGCGCGCCGCACGTCCCGCGTGAAGATCGCCGAGCTGAGGCCCTGTGGCACGTCGTTCTGGATCCGGATGGCCTGCTCCACGTCCGTAATCGGAACGATGTAAAGCAGTGGCGCGAAGGTCTCTTCCTTTAGGATCGGCATGTCGGCCTTGCCGCGCACGATGGTCGGCTGGACGTAGACGCCGCCCGCGATGTCGCTGCTGACGTCGGCGTCGCCGCCGCCGATGACCAGTTCGCCGCCCTGGCTCTTGGCGGTGTCGATGGCCTCGCGCATGGCCTTGCGCGAACCTTCATCGATCAGCGGGCCCATCAGCGTGCCTTCGCTCAGCGGGTTACCAATGGACACTTTGCCGTAGGCCGCGACGAGCTTCTCAATCAGCGTGTCGATGACGTCGACATGGGCAAGCACGCGGCGCGTGCTGGTGCAGCGCTGGCCTGCCGTTCCGACGGCGCCGAACAGAATCGCGCGCATCGCCATCTCGAGGTCCGCGTCTTCCATGACGATGATCGCGTTGTTGCCGCCCAGCTCGAGCAGCGTGTTGCCCAAGCGTTCCGCGACGCGGCGGCCGACGTAGCGTCCCATGCGCACCGAGCCTGTCGCGCTCACCAACGGAATCGAGCGGTCGTCCAGCATCGGTTCGCCGACCTCTTCGTCGTCACCGACAATCAAGCTGATGCATCCACCGAATCCTGCTGGCTCCAGGACTTCCGCGGCGATGCGGGTCATGGCCAGCGCGGTGAGAGGTGTCTTTGGCGACGGCTTCCAAAGGTTGGAGTCACCGCAGACTAGCGAGAGCATTGCGTTCCAAGCCCAAACGGCGACGGGGAAGTTGAACGCCGTGATGACGCCGATCGTGCCGAGCGGTTGCCACGTTTCGCGCATCGCGTGCTGCGGGCGTTCTGACGGCATCGTCAAGCCGTAGAGCTGCCGCGAGAGGCCAACCGCGAAATCGGCGACGTCGATGCACTCCTGCACCTCGCCCAATCCCTCTTGCAGGATCTTGCCGCACTCCAGGGCCACCAACCGGCCCAGTGCATCCTTGTTGGCACGGAAGGCTTCTCCGATCTGGCGCACGTACTCACCGCGTTGCGGTGCAGGAACCTCGCGCCAGCGCAAGAACGCGTCGTGCGCTGCCTTGCTGACCCGCGCGTAGTCCGCCTTGTTGGCTTTGTGGACCTTGCCGATGACCTTGCCGTTGACTGGGCTCGTAACTTCGAGCACGCCGGCGGAGGTTTTGAGCCAGGTGCCGTCGTACGCGCCGGGGTTCTCATCGCGGATGCCGAGAGTGGAAAGGAAGTCGAGGTTCATCGGGTGCGGTCGGGGTGTTGCAACGGAGGTGAAGGGCGAAGGGGAACTCAGCGGTGCCTCGACTTCAAGAGCACCGTGAAGAAGCGGGCTCGGATCCGTGCCGGAATTGCGCCGGCTGGGCTGCCGAGCTCACCAGAGCTCAAGCAGCAGGATTCCCTCAGTGCGGCCGCCTGGGCCCGTGTCGCGGGTGTCTGTCAGGGTCTTGGACGCCGGCGTGAGCAGCTTCGCAAATGCGGTCATGCGGGCGTTCCGCCGTTCGACAACCCTCTGGTCCTGCCAGGTCAGGAGCGCATGCGTCACGCCGCGGTCCGCCAGGTGCTGGATGAAGGCTGGGATTCCCTCGCCCTGGGGGTCGGGGTCGAAGCCGCGCAGATGCAGGGTCTTGAGTCCGCGCCGCCAGGTGAAAATGTCGCTGTCCTGCGAAAGGATCACGGTGCGGTCGCGTGGCAGGTCCGCGGCATCCAGTGCCGCGATCGCGGCGTTGAGGTCCGCGCGGGCGAGTGGACCGGTGACGACGAGTGCAGTCTGCGACGCCCATTCCTTGGCCGGGCGGCGTACGTTCTCGGCGAATGCGGCGAGCAACGCCGCCGCGGCGATGATTCGAATGACGGTTGATGCGCGGGCCACACACGCCACCGCTGCCGCACCAGCGAACAGGTGCACGGGCATGGCGTGACGTTGCGCGAAGAAGAACGGGCGGCTGTCGTTGGTGTCCGGGTGCGCCAACAGGATGGCGATGTGTGCGAACGCGATCCAAGCGAGAGGCTCGAGTCGGCGGTTCTTGGTCCAGGTGAACAGGCCGACCACCACGGGGATTGCGAGCCAGCGCAACCCGCGCGGCAGAGAGTCTCGGTGCGTGAAGTCGAACACCAACCGCAAGCCGGTGAGGGCTGTGTCGGGGGCCATCGCGAAGGGGGCTGCGAGCGCGCAGATCACCAGCATGACTCCCCAGTTGCCGCGAGACTTCTCAGGGCGCAGGGTCGCTGCGAGGGGCAGCCAGAGCGCGAGGTTCTGATGTCGCACAGCACCCGCCACGACCAACAAGAGCACCGCCGCCAGATACCAGGGCCACGGTCTAAACAGGGTTGTGATGGCGTCACGGCTACGGATTGTGACGATGCGAACAAGACACAGCGCGAAGGCCGCGTTGAGCATGAGCGAGGGCGAGTCGGTCAGCGGCAACGTGGCGGGGCGCACGTTCTCTCGATGCAGCGTTGTCGCAACCGCCGCGATCACCGCGGCCCAGACGATCCACCCCTGTTTGGTCGGCGGTCGGGCGCGACCACCGATTTGAGCGAACACCAGCGCAGCCAAGAGCACGCAGATGAGCAGTGCGATCCAGGACACGATGGAGCCGATTGCCGCAGCATTGGCGGGTGTCGAGTCGGAACCGACCCATCGCACTAGGTGGCCGAGTATCCACGGATACTCCGTGTTGCCGACGAACGGCTGTGG
>CBESZZ010000055.1:0-11259 GCA_965534055.1 uncultured bacterium
AATGACCACAGCAACCGCTCGGGTTGCCGGGATTCCGGACAAGAAGAGGGACACGTGTCGCAAAACTCAGCAAGCACAGGCCGAAGCGCCGCACCAACAAACGCTGTAGGTCGGGCCTTCGCGTTTCTCGCCGCCTGCGGTGTGGGCCTCGCCGGCACGGCGTTCATGGGTTCGAGCGGTCAAGGCGAGGCGCCACCACGAGAGAGGGTCGCAAGCATCTCGCCGGAGGCCTTCACGCCGGTGCTCGACCGCACCGGTGACCGGTTCGCCGCTGCACCTGCCGGGGAAACGCGCAGGGCGCAGCCGGTTACGACTCGGCAGGACGCCATGCAGGACAACCGACTCCAGATCGCCGGCTCGTCATGGATGTGCGAGCGCATGCAGACTGAAGTTGGCGACCAAGTCGTCCTGCGCAAGACCCGCGGTCGCGCTGCGATCGATCTTGTAACCGCGGGGTCAGTGGACGCCGCGCTGTTCACCGGAGAGGTTTCGAAGCGCGAACTGGAACGCGGCCTGCAAACGGTGCGCGTCGCCGACCGAATCTTCGTCCTGGCCGTCGGGCCGGAGTGCAGAGTCCGCAACATCTCGAGTGACATGGTCGACGATGCGTTGTCCGGTCGGTTGAAGAATTGGATTCCACTCGGCGGCAAACGCCAACCGTTCGAATTGGTCGCTGCGGTTGACCAAAGGCAAACCGAACTCTTCGCGCGTGTCTTGATGCCGGGAGACCGAGTTCACCGCGACGCAACCAAAGTTGTTGGGCGCGATGCATTGCGGCAAGTGATCGCCCGATCCAACGGCAATGCTCTGGGCGTCGGCGGGCTCGTAGACCTTGGTGGCCTCGACTCGATCCACCTGCTTCGCATCGACGGTGTGCTGCCGACGGTGGAGTCCTACTCGATGGGCAACTATCCCTTCGGGCGCAAAGTGAACCTCGTGACCCGCGATGCGGAAGTCGCGCGTCGGGTCTCTAACTGGCTCGCCAGCGAAGAGGGTCAGGCCGCGCTGTGGACCTGCTGCGTGCCGGCGGCACCATCGCAGAGATAAAGCGCCAGGAGAGCTGAGGCCCGTCCCGCAGCGCCTTCCTGCACCCTTCCAGCCGAGGGGGGAACCGCAGCCCGCAGGATTGACCAGCGGAACCGAGTTTCAGGACCGGCCGCGTCGCGTGTCGACGGCCAGTCCAATCACCGATCAGAAGCTCCAGCCACCGCCGAAGTAGAACCCCTGCAATGTGGTGTCCGCGTCAAACCGGCGACCATCCGCCGTGCCGTCGGTGTCCAGATTCAGGTAGCGGTAACCGGCAAACAGATCGAGCTGCGACACGACGTTGACCCAAGCCATGATGTCGAGGTCGAAGTAGGTTCCGTCAGCATCGTCTAGATCGATTGCCATCAACCCAACGTCCGCGTTCACACCGAACGTTGAGAAGTCGAGTGCGGCGGCGATCATCGGCATCGGCACGATGGCCACGCTGTCAATCTCTTCGAAGGAGCTGGTGGGCCCGGTGGAACGAGCGTCGACGTCCAACACGAAGAGGTTCAGTCCCACACCTGGTCCGACGCGGAAGAATCCGGTGTCGATCAGGTGGTAGGTCCAAAAGCCCTTGATGTTTAGGAACTCCTCCTTCGTCGCGACTTGCGAACCCTGCGGGATGTCGCCGAAGCCACTGCGCAGCGTGCCGTTGCCGCTGTCCGAGAATCCAGTGCCCGAGAGGAACACCGATTGATCCTTCCAGTTCAATTCGGCGCGACCGTAGAAGCCAGCTTCCAGGTCACCCAGATCCAGGTCGTCCTCTAGATCGTTGCGAATCGTGCCAAGCGACGTGGAGTTGCTGGCATTGTCCAGGGAGTAGTCACCGTCCGAAGACAGGAACGAAACTCCTGCGCCCAAGCGCACACCGAGTGGTTGGCAGGACGCAAGGAATGGAATGCTTAGGCCAACGGCGAGAAGCAGGGAAAGGCGCGAAACGTGGCGCTTCTTCATGACTGGGGCGGGCGAGAGACGAATCAAACGGCGAAACAACAGGGTTCCGCGTGGCGGCCGGCAAATGCCTCTTTCTATGGGCGGCCGGGGGTCGGATCCTAATCCGGGGCGCTGAAGGACCAAAGGTCCACCCCTCAAGCGCCTAGGATCAGTAGGAAAGCCCGTTACGCCGCAGGTGGATGGACGGAGTCCGCTCTGATTCCGCGTGGCCCAGGTCGCCGGCCACGACCTCAGCAGCGATCAATGTGTGATCCGACCACCGCGCCTCCCCGACGACGCGGCACTCCAGATGAGCACACGCCGCCACCGGATACGGCACACCATCCGCACTCACCGCGGTTTCGAGACCGTCAAATGCCGTCTGTCCTGGCTCGAATCCCCGCGCGAAGTGCTTGAGCAGACCGCTGCTTTCCGCATCGAGAACCGACAGACAGAACACTCCGGTCCGCCGTACCAGATCGGTCGTCCAGCGCTCATGGCCCATGGCGACGCTCACCACGGGCGGCTCCAGGCCAATTTGCTGCACAAACGAAACGAGCATCCCCGTCGGGGTGGCGGGAAGCCCAGCCTCCCGGGCGTCGGCGGCTCGGTCCGGTCCCGGCTCAAACCCGGCGGTCAGGATAAACAAGCCGCTGGGGATTCGACCCAGCGCCAAAGCCATGGGCGAGAGCTCAGCCACGGAGCTCACTCAGGGTCACGAGACAGTGCGGGCTCCACTGCTTGCGGAACGCGGCGGCGTCCGGGTCCTCGCGATCCGCGATCGCAAAAACACACGCGGGAACTGCGCCCGCAGCTTCCACAGCAGCGATGGCCTTCAGTGCCGATCCACCGGTGGTGATTGTGTCTTCGAACACCGCGACCTTCTGACCCGGCGCCAAATCGCCCTCGATCAACGCCGAGGTCCCGTGGCCCTTGGGTTCCTTGCGCACCAAGAACGCGTCGAGGTTCTGTCCCGTTTCATAGGAAAGGGCAGCAACCGCGCTCGCGAGCGGATCGGCACCGAGCGTGAGGCCACCCACCGCAGTGATGTCGGGGTAGTTGGCGAGCTCGTGCAGGAACAGCTTGGCGATGAGCCACAGGCCCTCTGCGTGCAGGCTGACCTTCTTGCCGTTGATGTAGAAGTCGGACTGCTTGCCTGAAGCCAGCGTGATGTCGATGCCGTCTTTGTAGGCGCGCTCCCGCACCAACGTGACGAGACGCTGCCTGGCGGCCTTGGGTTCGAACGTGCGGTTCAGAGTGTTCACACCCACTTGCATACAACCTCGCCCGCGCGGTCTCGACGAACGCCTGCCAAATCGCGATGGTTCTCTTCGCTATGGACGAACAACGCACCCCTGTCGACCACGCTCAATCCTGGCTCGCCGCCCACGCCAGACCTCAGCCTGACGTGTTCCTCGAGTCACTCCGCACCGCGGCGCTGGAAGCCGGCCTGCCCAGCATCGATGTTGCCCCCGAAGAGGGCGCTGCGCTGCAGCTACTGGTTCGGGCCGTGGGCGCGACCCGCGTGGTGGAAGTCGGCACGCTCGGCGGCTACTCCGCCGTTTGGATGGCTCGGGGCATGCCAGCGGACGGTGTCTTGCAGACCATCGAGTTCGACCCCCACCACGCAGCGTTCGCGCGCGATTGGACGAGCCGCCCTGAGGCGCGGAACGGCGGTGGCCGCATCGAAGTCCTCGAAGGCGCAGGCGCCGCGGTGCTGCCCACGCTCCCGGATGGGGCGTTCGACCTCATGTTCATCGACGCGGACAAGGCGGGCTACGACAGCTACCTCGACCACGCGTTCCGCCTGCTCAGACCAGGTGGCGTGTTCTTGGCGGACAACGCGCTCGCGTTCGGCCAGTTGCTCGACGACAAGCCGACCGATGCCGGGGTGGCACACCTGCGCAAGTTCCATGAGCGCATGGCGGGCGACGCGAAGCTCGCCGGCTCCGTCGTCATTCCGCTCGGCGACGGGTTCTGGTTTGCCGTGAAGCCTTAGCCCCGGCGACCTGTGCGAGCTTCAGCTCGCTGGCACCGCGGCTTCGGACGTGCCTGCAGCGATGCGGTCATCCTCAATGGCGGACAGCATCTCTTCGGTGATGTCGCCAGTGGGGTATTCACCGACGAAGCACGCCTTGCAGAACTTCGTGCCGCCAGCGCCCGCGTCGTGCAGGGCTTCGACCA
Organism: uncultured bacterium; assembly: GCA_965534055.1. Lineage (GTDB taxonomy): Bacteria > Planctomycetota > UBA1135 > UBA1135 > UBA2386 > CBESZZ01. Next base: position 4,147 of record CBESZZ010000055.1, read on the forward strand.
TGTCTTCCGTCGTTTGGTAGAGCAAGTAGTCCACGCCAAGGTCGTCGGCAACCTCTTCGACAGTGCGACCACGCGCAACGAACTCACGCTTCGTCGACATGTCCACGCCGTAGGGGCACGGGAAGATCAATGGCGGCGAATAGGACGCGAGGAAGACCTTGCGCGCACCCATATCTCGCGCGATGCGAATGATCTGCCGGCTTGTGTTGCCGCGCACGATCGAGTCATCGACGATGAGCACATCTTTGCCGTCGAACTCCTCGCGGATTGGGTTGAGCTTCTGACGGATGGAAGCCCGTCGCTCTTTGTCGTTGGGCATGATGAACGTGCGCCCCACGTAGCGGTTCTTCACGAACCCCTCGCGATAGGGAACGTTCAGTGCCTCTGCCATCGTCTGCGCCGCCGTGCGTGCCGACTCGGGCACCGGGATGACGGCATCTACCGAGATTCCCGTCTCGCGCCAGCTCTCAGCCAATCGCTCACCTAGGCGCATGCGCGCCCGATAAACGGACACGTTGTCGATGACCGCATCGGGGCGGGCAAAGTAGATGTACTCAAAGATGCACGGTCGGTGCGGCTTCTTGCCCACCTGCCGAAACACCGGCTTTCGGTCGGCATCGATCCACAACATTTCGCCAGCCTCGAGGTTGCGCACGACGGAGTAGCCGGCGACGTCCAAGACCACCGACTCGCTGGCCACTGCGTACCACGTCCCTTCGGGAGTCACCTTCTTGCCGAAGATGATCGGCTTGATGCCGAAGGGATCGCGGAAGGCATACATCCCTCCCGACGCTGTGGTACCCACCACGCTGTAGGCACCTTTCACGAGCTCGAACACCGACTTCGTCGCACGCTCAATATCATCCGCAGTGATGGTGACTTCGGGCCGCTCCATCAATGCGTCGGCAAAGACGTAAAGAACCGCTTCCAAATCGCAGTTCGAACCGAGCGGGATGTTGCGGTCACCGAAGTAGGTGCGCTTCAGCTCGTGGAAGTTGGTGACGTTGCCGTTGTGCGCCATCGACACGCCCGTCGGGAAGTCGAGCCAAAACGGCTGGACATCGGCCGCTTCGTTGCCGCCGACGGTGGGGTAACGCACATGGCCCACACCGAGGTTGCCTTGGAGTCGTTCGAGGTGCTTCTCTTCGAACACCTCGCGCACGAGTCCAAGCCCCATCTTGGTGTGGAACTTGTCACGGAAGGTGACGATGCCTGCGGCATCTTGGCCGCGATGTTGGATCGCGAGGAGACCGGCGAGCACATCGCGCACGACGGTTTCACCGTCGGGAGCGAAGATCGAGATGAAGCCACACATGGGGTGCCTGCGCTGGATCGAGGGCGGTTCGGAACTGGAAGGTTCGGGGGAACCGTATGGTCGCGGGAGGAGAATACCTACGATGCGCTCTGCGCCCCGCGCTGCCAACCGCATGCCCACCAACATCTGCAGCTTCAACGGCGAACTCATGCCGGAAGCCAACGCCCAGGTCCCGATCTTGGATCGGGGGTTCCTCTTCGGAGACTCGATCTACGAGGTCTTCCGCACGCGCCACGGCCACCTCTTCGCTTGGCAAGAACACCTGGCCCGACTCCGATTGTCGGCTGAGGGACTGGCGATAGAGCTCGATCTCAGCGACGCGGAAATCCTTCGCCAAGTCATCGCAGCCCGCGACGCCGCCGGCCATGCCGAGTCCTACCTGCGACTGATCGTCACGCGCGGCACCGGCACGGCACCAAACATCGATGTCAGCACAGTCCTGGGCCCACCCAACTGGATCGTGATGGCGAGGGATCTCGGGCCCGCACCGCCACCCGTTCATCTTGCGCTGGTGGATCGCATCCGCGTGGACCGCAGAGCGTTGGATCCCGCCCTGAAGAGCGGGAACTACCTCAACAACGTGCTCGCGCTGCGTGAAGCCAAAGCAGCCGGCGCCACGGATTGCGTGCTCCTCAACCAGAAGGGGCAGGTCACCGAGGCCTCAACCTCGAACCTCTTCGCCCTGCACGACCGCGTCTGGACGACTCCGCCGGTCGCCGCCGGCGTGCTCCACGGCATCACCAGACAGCTTCTGCTCGATTACTGCCGAGACACGGGCATTGAGCTTGCAGAGCAACATCTCTCGGCTCACGACCTTGCGAACGCAACGGAGCTGGCGCTGTCCAGCACCCTTCGCGACTTCGCGCCGGTGACGCGCTTCAACGGCGAGGAGCGCTTTGTCTCCGCGGCGTCCCGCGAACTAGCAGACGGCTTCGCGACCTACTGCGATCGCAAAGCGGCGGGTGATGACGCAGCCATTCTTCAGACACTGCTTCGTTAAACAAACGAACCCGGGCGCAAGATGCGCACGGGCTCATTCGAGGACACTAGATCAGAGCGTTTCGTGAACGATGTCAGCGATCCTCAGCAGCGCATCACGGTAATGATCACGGTCGTTTTGAACGTTTCTCATCGTTGTGATGATGGACTCCATGGAGTCCATTGCGCCCGGGCTCGCTGACTCAGGGCGGCGCCGGGGGCTATTTTCTCGAAGGAGCGCTGTTGACGCTACAGATCCAAGTCGGGCCGCTCGCTTTTTCCGCGCGGCCTTCCCCGACCCGCGTGGAACGCTCTCGACCAACCCGAGCACAGCTTGCGCGCGCCCGAAGATGATTGGCAGGATATTGAGATCCTTCTTCTCTCCTGCCGTTTTCACCTCTTGAAAAGAGGCCTGCCCATGCTTCTTTAGGTAATCGTGCGTGAAGGCGTAGGCGGGGGAAGGTTTTTTCGCTGCCATTGAGTTCGTTCTCCGAGGTAGAGGGGGGGGCTCAACGACAATGGGATGACAAAACGCCAAGGGATGCAAGCGAAGGAACAGCGAACCGAAATCTCAGCGGTCCTTCATTATTTGATCGCTCATCACAACATCACCCGGCGCAATCAAGATGGAATGCTGCGGGAGAAGGGCTTTTTGCAGGTAGTGGGCCATATCTAACGGCGCTCGGCCCTTTGGACCATTTCTCCCCGGCCGCAAACAGTCGTCAATCACGGTAATTCCTGCCCGCACTCGTTGGCCAACCGTCGGAGCGTGTGGGTGCCGCACTGGGAGAACGAGAACGTCGGGACGCTCCCCGCGCGCCAACGCTGCGTCGAGTGTCTCTTCCTGAAACGACGGACTCGCAAGAACCACCGTGGTGTCATCAGGGAACCGCAACAACCAGCTGGATTGAGCGACCACACGGCCATCTTCCATCGGTCTGCCGAGCGCTTCGAGCTTGACCCGCTCCACATAGCGCGCCTCACCCAGCCGTACCAAGGGCATTTCGGCGATCGAAATGGTGGGTAGATGAAACGCGACGTGCGTGAAGAACGGCTTCGGCGGATCTTGCTCGCTGAGCGCCATCAACAACCCGTCATGCCGCATCAACATCTCGGCAGGATGTGTGAGCAAGACGGCGTCCAAGCGCGACAGCAAACGCTCAGGAGCGTCGTGGGTACGGATGTCGACTCCGATGCAAATTTTGTCCTGCTCGAACAACCAACCACCCTGGGGAAGCTTGGCAATGCGCAGCCCCTTCTTCGGGGGATCGGTGGCAGCCAAGGTTCGCGCTTGGGCGGCCATCACGAGGTGCCAATAGAACGGCAACCCAGTCAGTGACATCCCCGCGATCTCGCGTTCCATCTGCCGATGGATGCGGGCCATGTACTCCACGTTGTCGAGATACGGCTGCTTGACGAGTTCTTCTTCCAGAAGCTCAAGCGCGCGCAGTCGCTCGATACCACCCGCGTCTTCCGGCGTCGTCGATCCATCGTGCACCGCGGGCGGGTGCTCCCTCAGTGCTTGTGCGATCTCGAGCCATTCTTGCCCAGGCATCCAGGGAACGGCCTCTGGGTCTAAGGCGGGTTGCACACGGGGAACTCCACGATCGGGATCGAGCTTCTCGAGCAGGATCGCTGTTCCAAACAGTCCCGGATCGATGAAGGCGCCCACGCCAAACGTCCAACCGATCCTGGTCTGCGCTAGTGGATCTGTGGAGGCGTCGTAGTCCGACAACACAATCTGCATGTCGATGAGACGCTCTGCGTGCGGCACTTCGCCGGGAGGCAAGATCTCGTTCCACGGAATGCGCGCCTCATAAACAGTGAGGCCTTTCTCCGCGTCGCGCACGAGCACGCACGTCTGCGCTCCGAGCTGGCGCGCGCTGCCCCGGAATCGATCCCACAGCACGCCTTGACGCGACTTCTCACCGCCCTCGCCAGCTTCGATATCGCCAAGCCACACTTCGCGGTCTTCCTTGCGGCCGGGGTCGACACCAAACGCACGCGTGTCGCGCCGCGGATCGAAGGACAGCATGAAGTTGTCTGCCGGAGGAATCTCCGAATGCAGCTGCCGGTCTTCGGCTTTGGCGAGCGGGCGGTGCCAGTCGTCTGCGACGGTGGCTGAGAACCACAGAGCATCGTCGTCCCACACAAAGAAGCAGCGCGCCGCGAGATCTTGCCCGTTGCGGAACGCGCCGCGGGCTGTGCCGCTCAGCTGGCGGTAGTCATCCAGTCGAATCGACGGGAGCGCAGGCCATTCGAGCAACGCCCCATCACAGACCATCGTGCCGTTCTCAACCCGCGGGATGACCGCCAAGGGCAGCGGCATGGGTTGCAGCACGCGCTTCGCATCCGGATCCGCATTTGGGTCGGTCGTCGCAGCCTCACCCTTCGGGTCCTGGCTCGACGCCGGCTCCTGGCCGTCGCCCTGCCAAACGGCGGTAGCTGGGATGGCATGGGAAGCCACGATTGCTGGATACACCGAGGCCAAACAAGCGGTCGTTGGACAGGCGAGGGCGAGCAGCGCGGGGATCATCATTGCGGGTGGGGCGGGCGGGTTCGCAGCGGCGTGCTGATGGGAGAGATGTTGGTGAGGCGGAGAAGCAGCATGAACACGAACGTCGCGTGGGCGATGCAGACCGAAAGCAGGCCGAGCCCCGAGGCCATGCAACCACCGAGCACGAGTCCGAATACGGCGGCAAAGGCCGTCCACGCCAAGTATCCAGGAGCGAACTGCAGAACGGCAAACGCCCCAACCGCAAGGAACAGTCCCAGCGCGTCTTGGGCCGCGAGTCGAAAGAGCAATTCTTCGCCCAGCGCCGTGGTGATCGCGAACCACAGCAGGTAGCCCTCGCCGATGCCGCCGAGACCACGCAAGCGCCGGACTTTCGCCTCTAGCGCAGCAAGGGGTCGTCCGTCACGGCTAAGCCAAATCCAGACCCCCAGGGTTATCGCCGCGAGCGTGAGCCCGATTCCCGCATCGGCGACCAGGCCGTAATCCCCCACCGCACGATCCTTCAGCAATTCACCTCGATCCCTTGCGGACAGCCACAGAAGCGCCACCGGGCCCAACAGCAGATAGAGACAGCCTCCTGCGGAGAACAGAAACCGGGGGTCAGGTGGTTCAACGTCCTCGCCGGCCGCCTCTCCCGAACTGACCACCTCACCCTCTTGGGGGGGGCGCCGCTCACGATCTTCCCTCGGAGTTGGCGGCGGCGTCAAAGCTGGGCGCGGGCGATCCGCGTCTCCGGGCGATTCTGGAGTCCTGGGCGCCTCAGAGCTTGGCTTGGTCGGCTCAATTGGGTCTGAGCCTGGGGGATCGCTCGGGGGCTGGGGTTCAGCCGTTGGATCGTTGCCGCTCATCGTGAAAGCCACCGCAGCTTCATGCCGGGTCCAAGGATCGCGCGGGGCTTGCCAACCAGAGACGCGCTGGGAAAGCCCCCGCGGGTGCGCGAATCCCGACTGTTCGTCGAGTTGTCGCCGAACAACCAATAGTGACCGTCAGGCACGACCACGGGTGCTGGAAGAGTGAAGGGCACCGCGTCCTCGTAGTAGAATAGATCCCGGAAGACGACCACTTCATGCAGCGATGCGGACTCGGTTCCAGCCCATGCGAACAAGAGCCGGTTGCGAGGCTGATCGAGACCCCGCGGTCCACGGTCACCGGGTGGACCACCGGGTCTTGGCGCAGCCAGAGCCTGCTCCACCTGCAGGACGGCGGTTCCATAGACCAACAGGAAGAAGCGACCGTCGAGGTAACCGAATTCCAATCGAGCTTCCTGTCCCTGCACCAGGTGCGGTCCCTGAGCGCGCGTGACGCCCCCTTGGGGCGTGGTCAACACGGCAACGCCGTCGACGCCATAGCGCAGCGTACACAGCTGTTCGTGGCACTCGTGGACGCACACGATGCCGCCATTGCGACCGGCCTCGCTGAACGCAGGCGTGAAGCGGATGTCGAGACCGATGTCGTGGACGGCCGCGCCTTGGGCACGACCCTGCAGCCCACCACGGCCCAAGAAGCGGGTATCGACTTCGTTTTCGGTCCAGACGAACCCCAGCGGACGCAACGGGCCATCGCCACCCAACGCATGCGAGCCCGGTGCATTGCGGAGGGCGGTCTCCACTGCTTCGAAGCTCGACGCGACCGGGAGCCAACGCGCGTGCTGAGAACCAGCAACAGAGGTCACCACGGGCTCAAGCCCTCCGAGGTCGCCGCCGGCAGCACTCAGGTCGAACGGTGCACCCTCCTCGCGCGGCCATCTGGACCACGGCACGCGCAGATCACGCATGGCCAGAGGGTCCTTCACCACGCGCGCAAGGTTCTGTGGTGCGTCGCCAATCCAAAGATCACCCCCGCGGGTCTGCAGCCATTCGCCGCCAAAAGCGATGATTCGCTTCAACAGCTGCGGCGCAGTTTCAGGGCCCGCATCGCCACCCGTCGCGGCGCGAGGCACCGCAAACACGCCCAGGTCGAACCGACGCGGTTTGGCGCCCATGCGCCAAGCCAGCGCGTCGACCACCACCATGTCGCCATCCGTGGCATCCCCGTGAAGGAGCGGTTCCATGCTTCCGGTGGTGACCCGGTAGCGCTCCAACCACACAGAGCGGAGGAGTTGGAAGGTCAGAACGGCGATTGCGGCCACCGCGAGCACTTCTCCGATCCGGAACCGGCTCCTGCCCTTGGACCCCTTCACCGTGGATTCCTTGGGTTTCGACCCAGGAAAATACACCTGGATTTCATAAGTACTCTTGACCGCAAACAAGGTCGTGAACCTTGTGTGGAAAGGAGTTGGGAATGCTTGAGCACATCACATCCGGCC
>CBESZZ010000056.1:0-11223 GCA_965534055.1 uncultured bacterium
CTGTCGACTCCTCGCGTTGATCTCGAAGCGACCAGAAGAGCTGAGCGGCATGGCTGTGTCTGCGCGTTCCGCATTCGACGCACACCTTGGCCCCGGTGCCGTCCTGCGGGGATTGGCCCGAGCGTTCAAGTGCGCGGGCCTTGGTTGGGTGCGAATTCCGTCGGACGTCGCTAGCGCGTCGCGAGTCTGAGCGCAAGCCTCGCGGGGCCACTCAACTAATTGCAGCCGAGTTCTTTCGCGAGTTCGTCGAGCTTCGAGCGCACCACCTCATCGTGCTGCTTCTCGCGTTGTTCCTGAATGAACTCGCACAGCGCGCTGCCTTCGATGGACGCCAGCGACTGCAGGCAGTGACGTTGAAAGAACACGCGGTTGACCGGGTCTGGTGGTCGCAAGAACAACTCGCGAATGACTGGCGCGGCGTCCATTGCTGCCGCGCCGCGAAGGCCGAGCGCCTTCACCGCTTCTTGCTTGGTGACACGGTCATGCTCGGGATTGCGCAGCACGATCTCCAAGGTCTTCTCGAGATCGAAATGCTCGGTCAGCAGGTACTCGCCGACCAAGTTGTGCAGACCCTGGCTTACCCGCGCTTGGTTGTCGAACGAACTCCGCATCGCCGCGGGTAGCTGCATTTCGTTAGGGCCGCCACGGCTGGTCTCATAGCTGAGGATTTGCGCTAGCACGTCTCCGGCATAGTTGGCATCGATGCCGCGCAGAACCTGCGCGGCCCACGGCCGGATGCGGGTGCTTACCGGCACGTCGATGTCGTAGCCCCGCAGCACGCGAGCGATAAAGGTCTTCGCGGATTCAGGGTCCGCGTGACTCATGGCAACCAAGAGCTGCTTGCGCAGGTCGTACTCTTCACCGATCGCCGCGCCGAGGAATGCGTCTCGGATTGCTGGGTAGGATTTGGGTCCGAGGTTCGCGAAACCGAGGAACGCGGCGTCAATTTCCTTCTTTGCCTTCGCGTAGTCCGGCTTCGTTTCTCGCGCAGATGAAACCAGCGACGAGTAGTGCCGCATCCGTTCGATCAACGCGTCGACACCGGTACGCCCGGTGGCTTGTTCGATGCGGGTTCGAGTGACTTCACCCTCGATGTTGCGCATCATGGTGGCCAATTTCTCTTGAGCCTCTGTCGCGACCCGATTGTGCTCGTAAGTGCGAATTAAGGACCATGTCAACATGCCGATGATGACGAGGCAGAGAACGATCACCACGATTCCCGAATTACGGCCTGGGGGTCGGGTTTGTGGCCGATCGATCGGAGGGTTCGCGTTCAGGGAGTCTGGAGTCTGGGCCATATTGGTCTTTCAGGTCGATGGCGTGGAGCCGGCGAGAGCTCTGGGCCGATGCGCGTGGGCGACGCGGTCCAAGCCGATGGACGCATCTTGATGATCGAGGAAAGGGGGCGCAATGCGCAGCTCTCGCGTCGGTGCCTTCTGGGTGATCGAAGGCGCCCGAGCTTGCGGCGGGAATCACGGGTTTGAATAGGCTCCCTGGGTCGGTCGGGTCACCCGACTCCGCAGCGACGTCGATGTTCATCGTCGAACGGCCGGTGTGCATTTTCGCACAACCGGGTGACGACTTCTGCCGGAAAGCGGCTGTTGAGCGATGTGCCTGGTAGTGCCCGCATCGCCCAAGAGACCGACGAAGCGAGCGTTTGAGCGACTCCGACCCTCTGTTTGTCCCTCTCAAGACCGGTTTTGAGGAAGCTTGGTACGCCGGTTGACCGGAGTGGGGGTCGCCCCCTTTCCCGTGCTCCATCCATCGGAGCTGACGTCCTGGTTGCCATCTTGTGCGATTGCTTATCGAGCTTGCGGCCCGAGTGATGTTTGTCGGGATCCCTTCCTGCTAGACTGCCCGCCCCATGGCGCCGGTCCCGCCGTGTGTCCCCAACGCCCTCCATGTCGATCCGTCCTTTCCGAGGCCTCATGCTGAGTCGATTTTTCGCTGCACCGTCCGTTGTTTTCGCGTGGGGCCCGTTGGCCCTCATTCTAGCGGGGTGCGGGGGTGGATCTGGCGGTGGTTCTGGTCTGGCGGTGTCCTGCGACGGTGCGTCAGGCTCTAGCGCCCTTTGCGTCACCACCTGCAACCTGGGGTGCACCACCGCAGGAACCTGTGAGGTGACGGACATCGCGCAGAACCAACGGATCCAGTTTCAGTTCAGCCAGGACATCGATCCGGCCTCTGTGAACTCGGGATCCGTCTCCCTGCGGACGCCGAATGGCGAGCCGCCGGTGGGGCAGTTCTTCGTCAACGGCAACCGGATCGAGTTCGTGCCTTCGGTTCAGGTCCTCGGCGGACGCAGTTTCTTCGGATTCAGGGCGGGCGAAACCTACGCACTGTCTTTGCCGACCGGCACCCAGCAAACCAGCGCCGTGCGCTCCACCTCTGGCGACATACTGACCACCGGCTTCACTTGCTCGGTTGTCGTGACCGGCGGCATCATTGACTACAACAGCGCTCCACCGACCGGCACGCTGGTCACGCCGACCGCATCGATTGGGGTGCCTGCTGACGCCGTCATTCGCGTGGCTTTCGACGAAGTGGTCGACAACCTGCCGTTTGACAACGCCACCAACCTGGCGGACAACCCTGTCCGCGTGCGCCTGAGCCGGGGTGTCCCGGACGGCAATGGTGGTGCGGTCTGCGCAAACGGCGCGACGCGCGTTGATGTTGACGGCTTGGGGCGGTTGACCATCGACGCGGGAACCGGCACGTCGATTTACCAGTTCGTCCCGTTCGCACCCTTGCCTTCCAGTGCGTGCATCACGGTGGACGTCACGGATCGTGTCCGCGACCTTTCAGGCCGCAACGCCATCCCGACGTCCTACGAGTTCGTCACCACGGTGGGGACGCCGATCGAGCGCATGATCGTGGAAGAGTTCAATGACGCCACCAACCTCGACCGGACCTCTTCGGCCGGCGACTGGGGTGGCGGCCAGGCCGTTTTCGGCGAGCTCGGCGGCGATGGCCGCCACGGCGCGTTTGATGCGACGGTGCTCGGGCAGAACATCGGCACGTTCATGGGCGTGACGACCTACGCCATCGATACTGCAAACACCCGGATTCCTGGCAGCCAGACGTTCTCGGGCGTTGAAGAGATCGTGTCCGACGGTCGCTACTTCTTCAGCAGCTTCTTCCTGCCACCGAACGCCAATGTCCGGTTCGTGGGCGCTGCGCCAGCGCGGATCCAAGTTGCCGGCCTGGTGGATATCCAAGGCAATATCGAAGTCCAGGGTCAAGGCGCAGCCGACGTCAACGTCACGGTGGGGGCCAACCCAACCGCGGTGCCTGGCGGCCGCGGTGGCTCGGGTGGCGGAGATGGTGGCAATGGCGGCGAAGCGGCCGACGGTGTCTCGCCGCTGCCGAGCTTCGACGGTGCCGACGGCGGGACCACGACTCTGCCTGCTGGCCACGCCTACTTCGGCCGGGTGGCCGGGACGGCTGGTCTGGGTTGCCCGCAGTTTCCAGAGACGGATGCGCAGGTCACCTATTCGTTCTTCGGGCAGACGAGCACGATGATCACCGGCGGTGGTGGTGGCGGCGGCAGTGTGCTGGGTGGTGGAGCGTCCACTGTGTCGTTCCACGCGAACGCGCCGTCGCAGGGACCGAGCGTCAACGCTTCGACTTCGCTTTATCCCGCGGTTGGCGGGATGCCTGACCTTTCCCTGCCGGGCGGGACCCTGGCCACGGATCACTTCGCGACCGGCGGTGCCGGTGGTGGTGGATCGGGAAGTACGCCAAACGGCGCCCGCGTTTCCACGCCCCCACCGGGCTGGAATGCTGGTGGCGGTGGTGGTGGCGGCGGTGGTGTGGTGCAGCTTGCTGCCGGCCACGACCTGCAACTTGCTGCCGGGGCCACGATTACGGCCGCAGGCGGCAACGGCACGACCAACCTCGGCGGCCAGTTCTTCGGGCCATCGGGTGGTGGCGGTGGTGGCGGTGGTGCCATCCTCCTGCAGGCCGCGGGCAACATCGATCTGGCCGGACTGCTCGACGCGCGCGGCGGGGCCGGCGGCGCCTATGGCTTCGTCACGCAGTACACGACGGCAGCAGGCGCGGGCGGCGATGGCTTGATTCGGTTGGAGACGGCCGGAACTCCTAACCCACTGCTTCTGCAGACGGCCTTGCCGCAGTCCACGTCACGCGTGGTGCCGCTCACCGTGGCGGCCAACCGGACTTCGTTCCGCTCGCGGTTCTACAACTCCAATGAAGTGCTGCCACCGATTTGGACCAGCTACGTCATCGAAGCTGTGGTCGACTCGCAGCCCATGCTCTTCACCGACGATGCAAGTCTCGCAAACGAGCCGAACTACGCGGGCCCCGCGTTGTTGGGGACCGCGCCGATCGGCGTGAAGTTCCAAGGTGCAAACCTCGATTCGAACAACGTGCCGCAGTCGATCCAGGCCTGGCGGGACTACGTTGGAACCAACCCAGCAGGCCGCAGCCTGGCTGACGACAGCCGCAGCGCCTATCGCTATCTCATCGTTCTCGACCGCTCGATGGCCACGACTGCCACGATCACCATGGTCACCGTTCGCTACTCCATCTGATGTCCACGAAAGCCATGCGACCTGGTCACGCTCTTCTCATCACGACCGCTGCGGTCGCCATTCTTTGGACCGCCGGTTGCTCCGACGGTAGTTCGGCCTCGGGCGATCTATCGCGCTTGCGTTGTGCGGACGGTGCGACGTTTTGCGTCGCGACCTGCAACCTCGGTTGCTCGTTGGGCACCTGCGGCATCAGCGACATCGCTGAAAACCAACCGATTGAGTTGGTGTTCAGCCAGCCGATTGATGCGGCCACGGTGACGACCTCCAGCTTCTCGATCAAGACAGTGGGCGGCGCCGCCCCACGGGGCCGCTACGTCGTGTCTGGAAGCACGGTGAGATTCGCGCCGGAAGTCCAGGTGCAAGGTGGTCGCACGTTCTTCGGTTTCGCGCGCAACCAGCAATACGTCGTGGACGTGGCAGCAGGCGCTCAGGGCATCCTTTCGATCTCCGGCGACCAGCTGGGTGCGGGACTGTCCTGCACCGTGGCTGCCACTGGGGGCATCATCGATTTGGACCAATCGCCGCCGACTATCGAGCTGGTGCAGCCCACCAGCCAGGGCGCGATCCCGCTGGACCCCACGCTCGTGCTGCGTGCGAGCGAACTCATCGACCCAACTCCGTTTGGCGGTGTGAGTAGTAGTAGCTCACCGCTTCGGTTCGAGCTCCGGCCGGCGTTCGACTCCAACGGCTCGTTGGTTTGCGACGAAGCAGCCACCCCACTGCCCGTGCAGGGCACGCCGGTGGTGACCACAGTCCTCAACGCCAACGGGCAGCAGGTCTCCGAGGTCACGCTGACCCCTGCGGTGATTCTGCCGCGCTCGGCTTGCTTGCGTATCACGGTCTCCACGAGCCTGCTCGATTTGTCTGGGCGATCCGCAGTCCCGCGCGTTTTTGACCTCTTCACCACGAGTGAGGGTGGCGGCGCCACGGAAATCACGGAGCGCTTCGCCAACGAAATGAACCTGGATGGAGACATCTCCTCAGGCAATTGGGACAACGGTGCCCGCCCAGGCTTGCTGGGTGGATCGGGTGAGCTGGGCGTGTTCGATGTGGCCAGCGGCACGGTGGTTGGTCCCAGCGTGTTTGAGCTCAACACCGACATGCAGGTGATTCCCGGCAACTTTACGCCGACGGGCCAGGCCATCACTGTCATTGGTGGTGTCTTTGAGTTCACCAACTTCACGGTGCCCGCAGGGGCGACTGTTCGCTTCTCTGGCTCCATGCCGGCAATCGTTCGTGCCACTGGAAAGATTGAGATCCATGGTGGGATCGAAAGCAACGGCGGTTCCGTGAGCGGCAGCTTCAACGCGCGGGACCTGATTGGTCAGTCGGGAGTCGGCGGTGGTTGCTTCGCCAGCGCCGGCGGCGCTGGCGGTGACCGCGGCGACAACGTCAACGCGTTGCCTAACTTCAGCGGCAACAACGGCGGCGACGCTCAACTGCTCGCCGGCCACGCATACGCGGGCCGCGCGATCGGTACCGGCGGCCGGGGTTCCGGCCAGTATCCGGCTGCAGGCGTTGCGACGAGCTTCGCCCTCGGGATTGTGTTCTGTGGTCAGGTCAACTCCGGCGGTTCTGGCGGCAGCCTCGCACAGCAAGGTGGAGCAGGCATCGGAGGCGGTCCTCCGCCCAACGGCCTGATGCCCGCCGCGCCGACTACGGCGGGGCCGCTGCTCAACCTGTTCCCCGTGCCAGCCGGTGCGTCGTCGATCGACCACTTCATGGTGGGCGGTTCTGGCGGAGGCGGTGCGGGCACGCACCCATTCCTCACCACAGGCTTCGCCACGACTTGGTCGTCCGGCGGCGGTGGTGCCGGTGGTGGTGGGGCGGTCACACTGCGTGCCGGCAACTTGCTGAGCATTGCGAACGGTGCCTCGATCAGCCTTCGTGGCGGAAGCGGTGGAACCTACACCGGTGACAACACCTCGGGAGTTTCGGCTCCGGGTGGCGGTGGCTCCGGTGGAAGCATCCTGCTGCAAAGCGGTGTGAACGTGCTCCAGACGGGCCTCTTGGATTTGTCCGGTGGAACTGGCGGCTCGTTCGCCGACCCGCTTCCGGCCCCAGGAGCCGGTGCAGACTCAGATGGTGGCGACGGCGGTGGTGGACTCTTTCGCATCGAAACGCCGGACGCGACCGCGCTTTCCGGCATGGTGTTGCCGAACGCGTCAGTCGGCACCGTGGCAACTCTGACCGACCGCGATCCCAACGTGATCTCCGTGTCGCTGTGGATTCCCACGCGGCTGGTGTTCCCGCCGAACTTCGAACGCTACGTGGCGGAAACCACGGTCAACGGCGCGCCGATGACCTTCAGTGACGACGCATCGATTTCGCCGATGGTCGCCAATGATCCCAACGGCCCATTCGTGCTGCAGTTCCAAGGCTCACGCCTCAACGGTGTCGGCGAGCCTGAGCCCAGCACGATCGGCGATTGGACGCCGTTCGTCGGTGGAGCCCCCGGTCGCGCGTCGCTGCAGTCTTCTGCCGCGACGGCCTACCGGTTCCGGTTGATCTACAACACTGCGGCCTTCCCCGACGTGGTGATCAATTCGCTGACCGTTCGGTTCAGCAATTAGTGCAGCGCCCCACTAGGCGCTGCAGGCACGACGAAAGCGCGGGCCGCTCGCCAAGTGAGTGAGCCGGGACAGGAGACGGTGTTTCGCTGCCACACCCTGGTGGCGGACCCGTCGACCGTGTTTTCACCGGGTGAACTGGTGGTCTCGCACGGCCGTGTCGTGCATTTGGGTGCGACCCGTCGTCGCCCCGGTGCCAGCCAGCATGCCGCGATTCCGATCGCGGATGCGGTGATCCTTCCTGGCCTCGTCAACGCCCACGCGCACCTGGCGCTCCCGCGCCTTGGCGCGAAGGACCGTGAGTCCAAAGACGAAGCCGATCCGGACCGCAACGATGCGTCCACGCGACCGCAGTTCGGGCGCTGGATTCGCTCGGTGCAGGAAGCGCGCGCAGCGGATGTCCCCAGTGATTGCGCGACGCGCGTGGCGTGCGCTGGCGTGGACTTCGCGCGCGAAGGTTGCTTCGCCGTGGGCGAGATCGATTCGACGGGCACCGCGTTGCCCGCGTATGCGGCGGGCGAGATCTTGGGGCGCATCTACCGCGAAGTGCTCGGGTTCCACTTGGTTGGAGAAGCCGCCCGAGCAGCCGTTCGTGATTGCATGAGCGAACTTTCGCGACTGCCGGCATCCGTGCGAGGACTCTCGCCGCACGCGCCGTACTCCGTGTCGCCGGATCTGTTCCGCGCTGCGGCCGCAAGCGGGGAGTCGCTGCAAGTTCACGTTGCGGAGACCGAGGACGAGGTCGAGTTTCTGCGGGACGGGCAGGGTCCGTTCCGCGAGTTGCTCGAGTCTCTTGGACGATGGGAGCCCACCTTTCAGCCACCAGGCTGTTCGCCCGTTGCCTACCTCGAACGGCTCGGCGTGCTTGGGCCGAAGACGGCGGCGGTTCACGCTCAGCACCTGCAGCCAGGAGACCTCGAGCGGTTGGTCGACGCGCGGTCGCCGGTCGTCCTCTGCCCGCAGACCGTCGAATACTTCGGGCGGACACCGCCGCCTCTTGCTGCTTGGCTCCGCGCGGGCTTGGTCGTGGCGCTTGGCACGGACTCGCGTGCAAGTGCGCAGGGGCCCTACGCGATGGCTGAGGAGCTGCGCGTTGCACGGCGGCTATGGCCGGATGTCTCGTCCCGGCAACTGCTGGCGGCCGCGACCGCTGCAGGTGGCGAGGCGATCGCTCGCCCGGAGTTGGGTCGGCTGCGATTGGGCGGTCCAGCCCACTTTTTTCAGTTGGCCGTTCCCGACGCGCGGCCCGCGAGCCTGGATGCGGTGCTTGACGCTTGGCTGGACGGAGAGCTGCCCGTGGTGGGCAGCTACCGAAGCGGTCGAAGCGTCGGTTGAGCCTCTGGTTAGAGCCGTGACCCGGTGATCATGGAGTCGCTTGAGCGACTGGATCCGACGATCTACGCTCTCGCTGCTTCGATCGTTCGATTCGCCGGGTGTCGTCGTCCAACTGCATCGTCATCGATCGGTTGGAGGCAGCCTGTGGTGGAGGAGCGCATTCTAGGACCATGGTCAAAGTCTGTTTTGCCATCGTTTCCCATCGTGACGTGCCATACAGATCTGACGAACCATGGCTCTTACTCGAGCCTCTAGCCGTGAGAACCCGTTGAACCCTGATTGCCTCGACATCCTTCGCCGCGGTTCTCGCTTCATGCTCACCGGGCATGAGAGTCCGGACGGTGACTGCCTTGGTTCCCAAGTGGGGATGCATGAACTGCTCACCTCGATGGGTAAGGACGTGGTGATCCGCAACCCGGATCGCATGGCGGCGCACTACGACTTTCTCGGTGACCTTGCGCCGCTCCGGGCGTTCGACCCCCAGCTCGCGGATGACGCGGAGACAGACACCGCGGGCGGACTGCCGGAAGTCGACGTGGCCATCTTGCTCGACTGTGCGCAGATGAGCCGGCTTGGGCCCTTGGGTCCGGAGCTCACGGCGAGGCGGGAAGCCGGCCGTTTGAAAACGCTCATTGTCGACCATCACGTGGGCAGCGAAGTTAGCCCTGCCGGCGACTCTCACTTCGTGAACGTTAGCGCCGCGGCGACCGGGGGGATGGTCTACGACCTGCACAAGGCACTGGACGTCGAGGTTTCGCTGGCTGCGGCGACCGGGATCTTCGTCGCGCTGGTCTCTGACACGGGGTGGTTTCGATACTCGAACACCGATGCATCGGTCATGGCGGTTGCCGCGGAGCTGCTCGCCGTCGGGATCGACCCGTCGCGGATCTACGACCTGCTGCATCGCCGGGAGTCTCCAGAGTCTGTCGGCATCTTGGGTGACGTGCTTTCAAAGGTTGAGATGCGTCTCGATGGTCGGATGGGTCTCATTCCGATGGACAAGCGCCTGACCGACCGTGCCGTGCAGGCGAACTTTGACACCGACCAAGTGATGGAACCGGTGCGTTCGATTGGTCAGGTGGAGGCCGTGGCGCTGCTCAAAGAGCGTTTCGACGGCATGCTCAAAGTTTCGTTGCGCAGCACGGGCGATCTGGATGTGCAAAAGATCGCCCAGGAGCTGGGCGGTGGTGGACATGTGAAAGCCGCCGGAGCGACGACGAGCTTGTCCTTGGCTGAGTGTGCGAACCGCATCGAAGGGCTGATCGAGGCAGCGCTTCGAGGTGCAGCACCCGCAGGTGGTGACTTCGGGGCGTGACAACGTTTGCTCTGATTTCCGATGTGCATTCGAACGCCGAAGCGCTCGATGCAGTCCTCCGGCGGCTTGACGAACTCGGAGTCCAAGAGATTTGCTGCTTGGGCGACGTGGTCGGCTACGGCGCGGATCCGCTCTACGTTGCGACGGTCGTCAAGGAGCGCTGCAAGTGGACGATCATGGGCAACCATGATTGGGGGTTGACCAACGAGCTGGATGACTTCAACCCGCTCGCGCGCGAGGCGTTGCTCTATTCGCGCCGCAAGCTTCGCCCAGGATGGTTTTCCGGTAAGCGGCGCAAGCTTTGGAACTTCCTGTGCAACCTGCCCGAGCGGATGGATGACCACGGGTTCGCGTTCTTTCACGGTTCGCCGCGCCATCCGATCATGGACTACGTCCTGAAGACCGACGGCTTCCTTGAGCCCGAGAAGATGGCGGAGATCTTCGCGCTGTTGGAGCGACCTTGCTTCGTCGGTCACACGCATTGGCCGGGGGTTCATCGGGCGGACTACAAGTTCACCCAGGCAACCGACACGCATCGCGAGTTTGAACTCACCGACGAACCGGCTGTGGTCAACGTGGGCAGCGTCGGGCAGCCTCGCGACGGAGATCCGCGAGCTTGCTTCGCGGTGGTTGACGGCAATCGAGTCGAGATCCACCGCGTGCCCTACGAGTTCAGGCGTGCGCAGGCCAAAATCCTCGCAGCCGGTTTGCATCCCGCGTTGGCCGATCGCCTGGCTCGAGGCAAGTAGTGGCGTCTCGGTCAGGAGTCTACTTGGTGCTGTCCACGGTTCCTGAGTCCGCGGCCGATGAACTCGCGGCGGCGCTGTTGGACGAGCGTTTGGTCGCATGCGTTCAGGTCACCGCTCCGGTGGTGTCCCACTTCGATTGGAACGGTGAGCGCCAGCGCGCAAGCGAGCGGTTGCTGATCATGAAGACCACCGCCACCGTGCTGGAATCACTGCGCATGCGATTGACGGAGCTGCACCCATACGACGTCCCTGAGATCCTCGAGTTCGAAGCCGCCTCGGGACTCGGCGCATACACGGCATGGGTGAACGCGCACTGCGGGTGACCTTGCTGCGCCAACCGAGTTTCCATTGAGTGATTCGAGCCAAGCGCAGCAGAGCCGTTCCGCACCTGCAGAAAGCGTGCGGCCGAAGCGATTGCTCTTCGTGTTCTTGGCCGCGTGCATCGCCTACGCGTTGGGCTACTTGCTTCCGGAAGCAGCCTCGGAGTTTGAGACCGTTCTGCGTTGTCGAGCCCTCGCAGCAACCGTGCTCATCACCGGAACCTGGCTGACCAGTGCGCTGCCGCTGGGAGTCGCATCATTGCTGCCGCTGGTGTTGTTTCCGTTCTTCGGACTGCAATCGACGGCGGACGTCGCGAAGTCCTACAGCCACCCGATTCTTTGGTTGTTCGCCGGTGGATTCGTGTTGGCGTTGGCGTTGAC
>CBESZZ010000057.1:0-11102 GCA_965534055.1 uncultured bacterium
ACGTGCACCACGGCGATGGCGTTGAGCACGCGTTCGCCGAAGACCCGAACGTCGTCACGGTCTCGTTCCACCAAGACCCAGGTTCTCTTTGGCCCGGCACTGGCAGCGTCGACGACCGCGGCCGCGAAGCAGGCAAGGGCTACGCGATCAACATGCCCTGGGCTCCGGGAACAACCGACGCAAGCTTCACCGAAGAGTCTCGCACGATCTTAACCGCGACGGTCGAAGCGTTTCGGCCCGGGTTGATCCTGACCCAACACGGTTGCGACCCACACATCACCGATCCACTGGCCGAAGTTTCGGTTGGAACCGGCGCGCTGCTAGACACCGCAAGACTGAGCAAGGAGCTCGCCGACCGGGTTTGCGACGGCCGCTGGGTGGCGACCGGCGGCGGCGGGTACCGCCCCTACAGCGTCTTGCCGCGGGCGTGGGCCATGGTTTGGGCTGTGATGGCGGACCGCGACATCCCCAAGACGGTGCCCGAAGCGTGGCGGGCACGTTGGTTGAAGCGCGACGCGGCGGTTCCCGAACAGTTCATCGATGCCCAGCCTGACGATCGACGCGCAGACGCTGCAGCCCGCATCAACGCCAAGAGCCGCGCTCGTTTGCTCGCTGGCATCCCCTGGCTCGAACAATAGCTCGAGTGCGGCGTCAGCCCGGAGCCGTCTGCGACTCCGCTTGCAGCCACGCGCGAATCTCCAGATCAGAGCCTTGAAACAGCACCGGTCGATCGAGCTTGCTCAACGACCGCAAATACAGCGGGTCGTAGTAGTGCTGCAGCAAGGCTTCGATCCACGCTGCGTGGGCTTCGACGGTGAACCAGCGCGCGTCTGAGTCGGCGGCATCCAACACCGCAATGCAGTTCTTGAGCAGCTTTGCCCCGAGTCGCTTGCCGATCTTCTCTAGGTTCGCGGTGAGACGAGCACGCACGACGGCGCGCGGCAAAGTAATCGGCACTGCGTTCGACGAGGACACAGGTGAGACCCCGTGCGAATCCTCTGTCGCATCAAAGACGTATTCCTGCGCGATGCGGGCAATTCGCTCGTGCATAGGCGCTTCCAGCATCACCACGGGTTCGCGCGCAATCGCGGACCAAATGGAAGGCGGCAACCGCACCCGACCGATGTTCCGGGACTCGTCTTCTGCAACCATGAGTCGCGGCGCGGCCAAGCGAAGCGCCGACGCCACGTGGTGATCGAACGTTTGCTGTGCAGGCTGACCGTTGGCAAACCCGCCGAACGCGCTACCGCGATGGTTTGCCAACCCCTCAAGATCCATGACGAGCAGCTCGGGAGAAGCTTCCGCGGCCAAAGCGTGCAGCACCTCCGTCTTCCCTGAACCGGTGAGGCCGGCGAGCACGACCGTGCGCGTCGCGGCGACTTGCTCCGGCAAACACTCCATGAGAAAGCGTCGCAACGCCTTCGTGCCACCGCGCACGCGCGCCACATCGACATCACCCAACCACTCCTGCGCGATGCGGCTGCGGTCCCCACCACGCCAACAAGTAAACGCCACCGGCCGATCAGCACGCTCGACAGCGTCACGCCAAGCCGTCACCCGCGAATCACGGTGCTCCCGTGTCAACTGCATCCCAAGTTCGACTGCCGCCACCGGTCCGTGCTGGCGATAGCACGTTCCGACCGCTTCGCGTTCTCCATCGACCAGGATTGGCAGAGTCCATGCATCGGGAAACGCCCCTCGAGCCACTTCGACAGGCGCTCGCACGTCGACGAGCTGCACCGTCGCGCGGCCCGCACCACAGGGATAAACCTGGGCAGGCTCCAGCTGACGAAGCGTCGCCGGTGGGCACGGCGTAGTGGTCGGTGGATTGGACACGGGCCGGCAGCGTAGCGGGTAACGCGCCAGACAGCGGAACTGGCGCCGAATCGCCACACCGTGAGTAAGCTCCGCATCCATGAGCGACTCGATCAAAGCAGCCATCGAAGCGGGCGATGCAGTGCATCTCCAAGCGCTGCTTCAAGCAACTCCCAGCCTCGCTACGCAGCCCTTGCAGCAGGATCCCGTCCACACTGTCCCACCACTGCATTACGTTTGCGATGTCGTGTTCAACGGTCAGGTGACGCAGGAGCAATCCCTCGCGCTGACCAACGCTCTGCTCGACGCGGGCGTGAACGTCGACGAGAGTTACGCCAAGTCCGGCGACACTTTCCTCATTACGGCTACGAGCCTCGGCGCCGAATCCGTCGGGCTCCGCCTGCTCGAACACGGTGCCGACGTCACACCAACCGGACTCTTCAACGCCACGGCCCTGCACTGGGCGGCGTTCGTGGGTCTCGATCGACTAGGCCATGCACTGATTCAACACGGCGCCGCGATTGAGCTTCGCGATACCGAATATGACTGCACCCCTTTGCAGTGGTCGCTGCACGCGTGGGCCAAGGGACCCGAAAAGAACCGAGACGGCGTGCCACGCATCACCCGCGTGCTGGTGGAGCACGGCGCGCAGATTCCTGACGGCGCGCTCGACTCGCTCACCAAGGATGCAGACGCCGCGATGCGGGACGCGCTGAAGGCGCACTAGGGGAAGGCTTCACGAGAGTTTCTTGACGATCTGAAACCAAACGCGCGGGTTCCTGCATGAATGAGGCGTGGCGATTGACGCCACGTGACCTCAAACCAAGAAAAAGCAGCCCCATGATCATCGCCCTCCCTCTTCTCTTCACGCTCACGTCGACCGTTCACACCACGGTCGACGTGACCCCGACTTGTCCCGCGGTTGTCATCGCTGTGGATGCCATGGCTGCGAGCGGTCCACAAGCCTCCACGGACAACCACGGTGAATACGAAAACTGGCGCTGGTTCGATGAGTTGCTGCAACTCAATCCCGAAGCATATACCGCCGTTGATGGTGACACCTACTACGTGTGGACAGACGGCCGTGACCTGGTCCTGCCCCGGGGCAGTCGCCCCTCGGACATCACCGTGGGTCCAATCACGAGCTAGCCCAACGAAAGGCGTTCTGAGCCGGATGCGGACCGTGCGCGATGCAGGTAATCTCCTGCGATGCGCACACTCTGGTCCATCGCACTTCTCGCCACTGGTCTCTCCGCTCAGGCCGCGCCGCTCGATTCGAACACCGCCGACAGCATCCGCACCGCCGTCTTGCCCTCCGCGAAAGACCTCGCCTGGCTCGACATTCCATGGCGTGCCCGGCTTTGGAATGCGCTCAAAGAAGCAGAGGCCAACGAAAAGCCCGTGTTGCTTTGGGCGATGAACGGGCACCCGCTCGGCTGCGTTTGAAACAACGGTGTCGCAACCAGACGGTCGGTCTGGGCCCATCCGGAAACGCAGGAACTCCTGAAGCAATTCATCCCAGTCGCGGACGAAGTCGGCCGTCTGCAACGCGGCAAGGATCCTGAGTCAAAACTCTTCCAGAAGTTCGCCGAACAAGGTCATTACTCGGGCCGCACAAAACCCTCGACGACCAGACAAGGCATCTACGCAGTCACATCGCGCGGCGAGTTGTTGGCTTCGATCAACACGCGCAGCGGCAAGAAGGTGCGCAGCATGCTGCGTGAAGCGCTCGCGAACGCCGCAGAACGAGCGCGCGGTTCAAGCAAGGCTGAAGGCCAAGCGACTCACGACAAGTCGACGGCGCCCGAGTCGAACGCTGAACCCTCGCCCCCTCGCTTCGAGGATCGCTTTCCAGTCGATGGTCTCGTGCTGCAGGTGCTCTGCAAGGATCTTCCACGCCCCGACAAGGAACGTCCGCGGCTGCGCGACTGGCGTCGCGACGCGTGGAACCTCGACTGGGCATGGTTCAAACAGGATGAGCTTCAACGCTGCATCCCCGAACCTGAACGCGGGGCCGTTCAGGCAATGCCCGAACACCTCGCACTCCGCCTCGCCCGCCTACATCTGCTAGACACCGTGCGCGGCCAAACGTCGGCCTACAAGCGCAAGGAGGTCAAACAAGCCCAAGCGCAGTTCAGAGTCACCGACATCGCAGCAGACATTCTCATCCTTGAGATCACCGGCACGACCCGCGCCGAGCGCACCGGAAACTGGCCCACCCGCAGCCACGCCAACATCGAAGGCAAACAGCAGCAGGGCGTAGCATGTGCGCTTCGCGGCACGGCCCGCTGGAACACGAAAGACCAACGGTTCGAAGCCTTCGAACTCATCGGCAAAGCCGAGCGCTGGGGCGCCACGCAGTTCAACGGCCGTGGCGACGACGTTGGCACGTCGCCCGTTGGGTTCGTGTTTCGCATGATCGACAATCCACCGCACGTGGCGCCTGCCAACTGGTGGCAGTACGGCTGGTCGAACTAGCAAGCGATAGTTGAGCCGTCTACGCCCAACGTTGCGTTCCCGGATAGGCCCCGCTCACCCGAGCAACCGCGTCATGCATGTGCTGAATTCGTTCGCCGCGTAGTCCGCGAACGGTTCGCACGGCTCAAACCCCACGCTCGCGTAGAGTGCGCGAGCGGCGGCGAAGTCTGCATTCGTGCCGGTCTCCAGGCTGACTCGGCGCGCGGAACGCACTTTGGCCTCGGCCAGCAGGTGTCGGATCATCGCGCGCCCCACTCCGTGCCCTCGTGCAGAGGCGGCGACATGCATCGACTTCACTTCTACGTGTGCATCCGGCAGCGTCCGCAGCGCTCCAATCCCAAGGACAATTGGAAGATCGAGTCCCTCGGGCACGTCCTTGCCGCGCGCGCCGAACAGCGTGACGTCGTTGCCGAGCAGCCCCTCGACATCCAGCGCGTGGACGTGTCCTGGCGGCGTCACCCGCTGAGCAAAGGCAAGATGCGACTCAAGCATGGCCCGAACCGACGGGTCTTGCGGGTCGACTTCGATGATGACGACGTCCATTGCCCCCGTTCTACAGCCACTCGCCCCGTATCCGAGGCTCCGATCCCATGGCCTCAAGCGGCTAGACTTACGTCCATTGCCCTCCGACGCGCTACACTTCTAGGCAGCGTGAATCCCTCCTGAAACCCATCGTTTCGCCTTGAGCTGAAACGCGCGGGATCTCCGGGGCTATCACTCCCAGTCTCGCACCCAAACGGCCCCTCTCGAAATCCTTGGGAGGCCCGCTCAACGCCCGACGCCCTCGCAATCCACCGATGACCACCCGTGACACGACGATCTTGGCAGCCGCTTTCGCGGTCCTCGCCATGGTGGGGTTCGTGTTCTTGGCCGGTGATCGCTCGGACGGCGCGGACCAGCCACCCCCCTCGAACGTAGACGGCCCCGCCGCGACATCGGATCAGGATCCATCGATCCCGCGAGCGATCGGCGTCGAGTCGAACGATTCACCGGAAGCCGCTGAGGACGCCACCGGCCCGGAGCGCAGCGAAGAATTCGACGACGGTCAGGTGCCGGAGTTCGGCCGCGTGGTCGGCGACATTCAGGTCGACGCGAAGATCTTCAGCCAGCTGAAGACGGTGTCGGTCGAACTGTCCGAATCGCGTTCGTCGCTGACGACGGAAGCCTCTCGGCCCTACCGCAAGATTGTCGGCCTCAACGTCGATCGCGGCACACCGACCTTCGAATTCCGCGGCGTGCCGTTTTCACCCTACGGCTACACGGTGACGGCCTACGCGCCGCGACTCAACGGCTCTTCCATGGCGGTGGCAGTGACCAAAGAAAAGCCGCTCGCCGAAGTCCTGCTTTCGCTCAGCGCTGGAGTGCCCTTCGGCATCATGTTGCGCGATCAAGACCGTGCACCGGTTGCCAACACCTACGTGACGATTGCGTCGCTGGGCGAACCCCGCGGCCGTGGTTCACGCAACGGCACCACGGATGCCTACGGATCCATCGTTTGGCAGGATGTTCTCGCCGGGGACTACCGCGTCTTCGTCGGCGACGTGAACACTCCGCTGGTGGATCCTGTCGACGTGATGGTCCAAGCGGTCTCCGGCCGCACCACGGCCATCCCCCAGATCCAAAGCGCTACGGTCGAGGTTCGCAAAGGCGACCCGCTGAAGGTCGTCGTCACCGCGTTTGGCTACGGCGTGGCCGAAGCCAAACTCTCGGTACTCGACACCGATTCGCGCACCTACAAGAAGATCGAGGGCGTCACGGACGCCCAGGGCAAGTTCGAGTTCGGCCGACTGTCGGCTGGTCGATACGTCATCTCGGTGGAGCATCCGGAGTACCAACGACGCTCGGTCTCCGTGTCGTGGTCGGGCGATGCCCCGCCGCCCACCAAGACCATTCAGCTCAAGCGGCTGCAGTAGAAGTTGCCCCGCGTCTCGCCTGAATGCCCTTGGATCGCCCAATCGAGGGCCGCAAGTTCGCCGATTGCCGCCAAGAATCGGATTGCCGCGAGAACTCACGGCGTGAGCCAGCTACCGTGCAGTGCATGGTTCGCCCACTCGTCGATTTCGACAACATTGATCTGACTAAAGACGTGGTCTCGGAAGAGGAACTGCGCGAAGTCATTCCCCATCGACACGAGTTCCAACTCATCGACGGCATCTGCCACCTCGACCTCGAGCTTGGCGCAATCGTCGCCTATAAGGACTTTGACGAGAACGCTTGGTGGGCCAGGGGCCACATCCCAGGCAACCCCGTCATGCCGGGCGTGCTTCTGATTGAGGGCGGCGCCCAAGTTGCGACCTACCTGTTGAAGCGAATCGTGGGTTGGCCCGAAGACCGATTCATCGGCCTTGGCGGACTCAACAACTCGCGATTCCGCGGCCAGGTGGTTCCGCCCGCCAGGGTCTACTTCCTGTGCCTCAAGGGCCAGGTGAGCGGCAAACGCTTGGCCAAGTATCCCGCGCAGGCAATCTGCAACGGGAAGGTCGTGATGGAAACCGAGATCATGGGCCTCCTGCTCTGATCTACTGGATCGGGATCGCGCAGTGATGGACTCCGAGTGGGACGAAGTCCGCGAACCGAGAATCTCGCGGGGAGTGCTCGTCTTGTTCGGTGTGTTCGTGGCACTGCTCTGGGCACCCTGGCCCGGGTATTCCACGCCCTACTGGCAGAGCGATGACTTCCTCGCGCTGGTCTACTCATCGTCGCTCGACCGCGCCCTGTCTGATTTCGCGGGCCCGCAGTACGGCGCCGAAGACCTCTGGCTGTTCTACCGACCGCTGATCACGCTTTCGTTCTGGTTCGACCAAACGCTCGGCTCGGCGCTTTCGAGTCTGTCCGGACTGCGGCCTGCGGAAGCCACCGCTTGGATCTCCCACGGATCCAACGCGTTGACGCACGCCATCAGCTCCGTGTTGATCGCGTGCATTTGGTCCCGCTTCCTGCGGCCGCATCTCGCATTGGGCATCGCGCTGCTTTGGGCTGTGATGCCCTCCCACGCCGGTTCCGTGCTCTGGGCCGTCGGCAGGGTTGACTGCCACACAGCGGTCTGGTGCATCGCAGCCGTCTGGGCGCTTCTGCGCGGACTTGAGCGCGGCAAGTTCTCATGGGCTGCGCTCGTGTTTTGCGCGGCGGCCCTGTGCAGCAAGGAGATCGCGTTCACGCTACCCGGCATCCTTTGGGTCGTGGCCTACGCGTGGCAGACCCAACAACGACGCGACCAAGAGCTCCTGCATAGCTACGAGGAGCACCCGCCCGAACCGTTGCCACTCGTCCAGAGACTGATTGCGCCGACGCTTTCAATCCTGCCGTTCGCCGTTCTGTTGGGCGTCTTCCTGATCTATCGAACGCTCGTCCTCGACGTATTCCTTGGTGGCTACGACACGGGCGCGGCCACACTGTCTGGGATGGCGACGGGTTTTGGTTCGACTTGGTTGAACGTTTTCTCGCCCGCCATGACCACTGGCTGGCTGCCCGAGCTGGCGAACGAGGCCACGTCGGCTCGAACGCCGATGGGGACGCTGCCCTGGAACGCAACGTCGATGCTGTCCGCGACGGCTTGGGTTGCCGCGGGGCTCTGGGCGCTCGCAGTGGTCGTGACGCTGCTGCGTCGGCGCCCCGGCAGATTGTTCGCATCGCTGACGCTCGCGTGTATCGCGTGCCTGCCCCTGCTGCCGCTGATGCAGGGATTGGCCGACAATCCGATGAACCCACGCTACATGTACCTCCCGGCAGCGTGCCTGGTGGGCGTGTTGGCCGCGCTGAGCTGGCCAGGCATCATCGTTTGGATCGTGCTTGCGGCTGCGCCGTGGTGGACCATGCGAAGCGAGTACGAAGCCGCTTGGGCGGAGACCGCACGCTCCCATGCCGCACTGCTTACGTTGGATGAAGAAGCGCGCGCCGAACTCCCAGCCGAGGAGTCTCCGATCAACAACGGCGACATCTTCGTGCGCGGTCTGCGTGAAGTGCGCCCCGGAGGCCTTGCGATGGTTTTCCACTTCGGCACCGATCGGTTGCTTCACCAGTGCTTCGGCGGCTGGGGCGCCACGGTGCGTCCGCTGCGGGCTTTCGCCGAGATCCCCGGAGTCTTCCGTTCTGCTCCCGCCGGTGAAGAACCCGCCCCGCCCAACGAAACAGCGTTCATAACTGCCGACGAGGGCCGCATCGCAGGCCGGCTGCCTGGCGGCGTGCCCGGTGAAGTGCCGCCAACCGCCATCGATGCTCGGCTCCAGGGGATCGACCTCTGGTCAAAACAACGCCTGGTGCAGCTGGCTGAGTCTGAGATCACACCAGCATTCGCGATCCTCGGCGCAAAGCCTGCGATTCTTCGACTGACCTTCTTCACCGGCTTCGGTGCCATGACCGTCTACACCGAACCGGCGAAGGATGCCGGCAACGACGCGCGAGTGCCATTGAAGGAGTTCTTTACTACCGCGCGCTGGGGTGCGGCTGGTGACACCTACTTGCTTACCGGCCTTTCCGCAGCGGCCATCCATGACGAGACCACGCGATGGCCGGTGCTCATCGAAGGTGGCGCGTTCGATGGGGCTCCGGATCCAAGCGGCGGCAACTTTCGGGTCTCGCACCGCGCGCGTGAACTCATCGACTTGCAGTTTGATCGCACGTATCCAGCCGGCGTCCGCGCCGTGCTCGGGTTGCAGCGCTAGTAGCGAACTCATGAGCACTCCACTCCTCAACGAAGCGGACCGCCAAGACCTCGCGAAAGAACTCACTGCGTGGACCGTCGACGCCAAACAACTGGAGCGAACGTTCAAGTTCTCCGACTTCCGTGAGGCATTCGGTTTCATGGCGGCAGTCGCCACAGCCGCTGAAGCGATGAACCACCACCCCAACTGGAGCAACGCCTACAGAACGGTTCACGTGACGTTGACGACCCACGACGCAGGCGGCCTCACCGCGAAGGACGCGGCACTTGCGCGCGAGATGAATCGCTTGGCCGGCGGCTGAATCGCCGGAGGGTCGGAGGTGCTTCGTGATCGATGCAACGACCACAGAGCGTTTGGACGGAGTTGCGTGGGCACGCCCAGAACGCTAGATCCTTGGTACGCACAACCAACCCAAGGAGACCGCCGTCATGATCAAGTTCGTTATGTGCCTTCACCGCCATCCGAAGCTCACGCGAGAGCAGTTCCAGGACTACTGGAAGAACAAGCACGCCCCTTTGTTCCAGTCCTTTGTGGAGACGCATCGCGCAGTGAAGTACGTGCAGGATCACACACTCGACACGCCAACAAACACGATGCTCCGCGAGTCGCGAGGGATGGTGCAGGAATTCGACGGAGTCGCGGAGGTCTGGTTCGAATCCGAGCAGGCGTTCGTCGACGCCATGAGTTCACCGGAGGGGGAGAAGCTCGGTGTCATCCTCGGAGAGGATGAGTCCAAGTTCATCGACCATGCTCGCTCGACGGCGTTTCTCGCGGAGGAACACGAAGTCTAGGGCCCTCGTGGTTCAGACCTCAAAGGCGGCGACCGCGCGATTCGCACCGGTCAATCGGTCAAGATCTCTTCGACGTCCAACACGGCGCAACGAGCGGAGACTCCAAGGAGCTCGGCCAAGGAAGGCTTGGTGCGGTTGTCGTCACCGCTCACCCACTCCTTGACGTATGTACCGTGTTCGCACTGAAGCTTGAGTTCAAGGCGCTCGATCTCTGGGAACGGCGGTTGCTCAGGCACAGGTTCCGCGATGCGCGAATCAGGCGAGACCGACGCATCGGTTCGACTCTCCACTGCGAAAGGTTCAGCTTCGACCGGCATCTCTTCGATGCTTGGTTCGATGCGAGTCACGGCCTGCACAATCACCTGCCGCTCTCTCACCAGATCGGCACGGTTCTGTGATACGCGTTGCGGCGTGCGCTGCATCAGCTGCAGCTCTTGACCAACCAGCGCAGCCACCGCGTCATCGCTGACAGCTTCGCTCAATGCTGCTTCGACGCGGTACTCTTTGGAGAACACGCCCTGCTTCCAGTAGGCAACGCGTTCACGCGTCACCGTCACGAACGGATCGAGATCAAGGGCGCCGCCTGAGCGATCAACAATCTCATCGCGGAGAGCAACCAGGTCGATGTTCGGCGCGCGCGCGCCGACGACTTCCACGACGAACGGTCGGCCGCGCCCCAGCATCAGCACGTCGAGGTCTTCGCGACCCGCACCGTGAAACACGGTGCGCTTGGCTCGCATGGTGGGACGCAAGCGGCGTTCGATCAGCTCCTGCACCGACGTCCTGGTCAGCTTGCCGAAACCGTCACACACCCTGCACTTCTTGCGACGGCGGGCGTGGCCTCTGCACCGCGGACAGTGAAACACTGTCTGCGGAATGCCGCGCTTCAGCTTGCGGTATCTAGACTCGAGGAAGACGTTGGTGCGCGGTTCGTCGTCCGGAGGGGTCGGTGTCTCTGCCGATGCCATCCTCGCAGGGTACGCATCGGGGACAGGGATTCGAGGGCGGGCTTTCCGGGGGCAGGCTTTTGGGGACGGAGCTTCGAACCTGCCCGCGATTCAAACCGAGCGGCGATCGCGCATGCCGCGAATGGCCGGGGCTCGCAGCCCGCGCGGCAGCTGAGCTCTACTTCGGCGTCAGGATCACTGAGCCAGATTCCGTCACTTCCTGCAGCCGCTCCCTGAATCGACCCATGAAACGGAAGAACTCCTTGGCGTCCAGCGGGGTGTGGATGAAGGAGTGAATGTTCAGCCGGGTCTTCTCTTTGGCCAGGGCGCGTGCCGTCCGCGCGCTGGTCAGCACCACCACTTCGATGGTCCGATCGAACGACCGAAGGTGCTCAAGCAATCGCAGCCCT
>CBESZZ010000058.1:0-11001 GCA_965534055.1 uncultured bacterium
CGCGCCCAGTGAGCCACTGTTCGCCTGCAGTGAAGGCACAGCCGACGAGGTCATGAACAGCCTCGAGTCGATCAGTGGGGCGCCGAACGCACTGGTGAGTGTTGTTGCCGGATCGATGCGCAGCGTGCCGTCTCCGACCAACGCGGATGTCGGGAGCATGCTCTGGGCATCGCCCGCACGAACGTCGCAGTCGCCGAGGGTTAGCGAGCTCAGCGAGCTGAGAACGCCAGGACCTGGACCGGCAGTTGTGCTGTTTGCGCCGACGACCGTGCACTCGGACATGTCGAGGTTCGAACGTGTGGCCAGAATTCCGGGGAAGGCGTCCCCGAGGGAACCTTCCTCACCCGCAACGTTGCAGCGGCGCAATGCGACGCTGCTGTCCTGCGTCCGCAAGATCAGTTCGCAGCTGTTGGCCTGCACGCTGCGGCAGCGCACGATGTCGATGCGCCGACCGTGATCGACGAGCTCAAGAATGATCGAACCGGCACAGTCTACGAACACACCAAGCGGTGCGTTGCTCGCTTCGGCGACCGTGGCCCGGCGCAGCGAAAAACTCTCTAGCGCCGGCAGGTCAGTGACCGCGATCGAACCAATGCGCACACCGGTGCGGCAGTCGACGTGAATGCCCTTTGAAGTCGCCAACCGGCCATAGTCGCCCGGCAGGACTTCGAGCGTGTCTCCGGATACGGCTGCTAGGACCGCGGCTGGGATGTCGAGAAACTGACCCGTTCCGGCTTGGTCCACGACCAAAACGCTGCCTTGAGCGGCAAGGGAACCTGAGATCAGAAGAGCGAACGAAGTTCGAACGATGAGTTGGCAAACGCGCATGGCAATGGCGGGATGGCGTGGTTTGAGCTTTGAGAAGGGCTCAAGATGCTAGCGCGAACCCGCGCACTTCAATCAGCAACCGACGCGATCTCTCTGAGATGCGGTCAACCGTGATGCGCCCCGTGAACCCTGCTGGGGGGCATCATTCCTTCCGTGACGGCTGCCTCGTCCAGGTGTAGGACCGCCGCGGTCTCCGGGTGTCGTCTGGGTCGATGTCGTAAGCGTCGGTTTGAAACTCAGATGGGGACGTCTCGACGTTCCGATGCCCGACGCGCGAGCTTCGCCCGTCCGGTTCCGAGAGCTTCTGCTCGCTTCGGGTTCGGCCCTCTTCTTCGTGTTGCAGAGTCCCGATTCCGTAGCTGCCCGCCGCGCCAAACTGCATCGTGATCGCGCGATTCTCCTTGGGATGCCAATGGGTGCGGAACTCCCAGAGGGTCGCGCCTTCCTCGCCATCCTGAATCCCGAACATTTGGCCCTTCACGGACTGCTGGCCTGGACCCCATTCCCAATGCATGCCGTAGGCATCGAAGGGCTCCGTCTCGCTTTCGAACTTGGCGTTGGAAGCGAGCCAGCGGCCGCCCGATTCGGTGAGGTAGTGAAGATGCGCGAAATACCACTCGGGAGGTGTCGAGCTGGTCGTGTCGCTGGTTGGCTTGGAGAAGCGAACACGGCCATGGACTTGATCAAAGGTCACCGAATACCGCTGCAAGACGTCGTTGCCGATCAGTGGCTTGCCGAACACTTCGCAGAAGGCGACCGGGACGTTCGCGAGGGCATCCCCAGGGAGCTGCAGGGGAAGAGTCAGTTGGGCGGCGAGGATGTCCGCTTCGCTGTAGACGGTTTTTGCGCGGCCAGCTTTCTTGGGTGGCGCTTTGAGCTCGAGTTGATCGATGAACTCAGGTGCTAGCATGAGGCCACTGCGGGCGCCGCTGTCGAGCCCAGCGACGATGTCCAAGTCTCCGATGCGAATCGGTAGGTCGGGGCGAATGCGCAACGTGGGGTGCGACAATACATCGGGCGCGTCCGCTGCTAGTTCGCCGCGACGCAGCAGCACTTCCTGGTTGGGATAGTCCAGCTCCAGTAGAAGCTCATTGAATAGTGGATACCCCAGCAGGCCCTCGATCTGTTCGCCCTCGGGGGATGATACCCAGGAGTAGTCGTCTACGAGTGCGGGCACGTCCTTAAAGACCACTCCGCCAAGCCGCAGCTCGGGAATCAGCACGGTATCGAGTGTCACGACCTTCCCAGACCCATCGCCGTTGCGCACGGTACCGAGCTTCTTGAACCCCATGCGCTTGGCGAACTTCTTGTCGACGCATGCTGGATACAGCGCGTAGGTGTCGAGGTTGAAGCGGTGAGGCCCAGCATTCGTCGTGAACACGTCGATCGAGACGTGCTGGGTCGACGTTTTCATGGCGACGCGCGCGACCGGTTTCGACAGCAGCGTTTGATGCTTCTGCGCGGGCTGGGTGCATGACACGAGCGCGACCGCGAGGACGGGCAAGATGATCCGTGAGGTGTGCATGGGGTTTTATCCGACCTACATCTGTTTGAGATGGGACGCGATGCGTCGTTGGTCGACCTCTGCCCTGCGTCCGTAGTGGGTGTTAGGGTGCCGATTCACGACGTTGGCGTACCCGTCGAGCAACGCTCGTTTGCGTGCCATCGCTTTCTTGCGCGCCGCTTCCATGGTTCGAGCCTTGGCCGTTTTGCTGCGCTGTGCGACCTCCCTACGCAGGACGACTTCGTACAACCCCCAAGCTCTCACCTCGGATTTCAATTCCGGGAGCTTGCTGACTAGCTTGAACGCGTCGTCGACTTGCTTGCGTTTCGCTGGTTGCGCGGATGCATACCATGGGCCGCGCTGCGCATCCCGAAGGAGACACCACACTTGCCACGGTGTCGCTGCTTGCGGATCGTCGGGCGGTGCATCATCGAGCGGTGCATCGTCTGCTGGTGTGAGGACCGTTTGTGCAAGGGCCAACACGGCGTCGAGCTCGGTTGCGGCCTGTGCGGTGATGGGCGGGTCCGCTGCAGGAGTCTTCGCGCCTAGGGTTTCAATCCGGAACCAGTCGCGCATGGATTGGGTGACCTCATAGCTATGGCCCAAACCTTCGTATTCGTCGTAGGTCACCCGCATGCGCGCTTTGGCGAAGTCACGTCGTGCCTCCAGGCTTGCGATGCGGTTTGGGTCGGTTGCGCCGACGCCGAGATACACGGGCTTGTTCTGGTGCGTGCGTCGACTTGGAAGTGTTTTCAACCGCAGCTTGCCGGCTCCACAGATCCACGCGCCGGCGATCTCGTTGGGATAGGTCTCCAAAATCATGCTGGCGACCCAGCCGCCTTTGCTGAAGCCACCGACGTACACACGGTCGGGATTCAGAGAGACTCGCTTGCCGAGAGCGTCCAGGAGTGTCTTGGTGTGTGACCACTCGGCTGCAAGTGCTTTCGGTTCGGCGCGGAACAGACCGCGCTGCACGTAGCCAGCCCCGACTACGATGAACTGCTGTCCTCCGGTGGCTTCGACTACGGGACCCCAATTGGGTTCGCCGCCTGTGCCATGAAAATACACGAGGACGGGCCAACGCTCGTTTGGTGCGTAGTCGTTGGGAATCCAGATCGGTAGATCTGCGTCTAGCGCATCGCTTCGCAGGGACATGCGAGCACCTGGCGAGATGGTTGTGCCGGTCGGCTCGTCTTGAGCATGGACTTTGTGCACGCTTAGCATGCCCAGAGTGGTGAGTGCGGCGAGGGTGCCTGGCCTCGTCCACGCCGCAATTCGATTCCGCAACCCTGTGCTCATGGGCAGGATGCTACCCCGCCCTGAGCGCTGCGTTCAGACGTCCAGTGCGTCGGCGAAAGAACCGAGGTTGGTGTAGCGCCAGCGAGGCTGGCAGTCAGGCTCAGCAGGTGTCGCCCCAGCTCCAGGTTTGCCATCGCGCCGATCAATCCAAACGGCCGGCATGCCGACTTCGCGGGCCGGAACGTGGTCGTGGTAGAGCGACTGGGCGACGTGCAGGATGCGATCGGTGCTAACTCCTTGCTGACGCAGCTTGGCTTGGAGGTGCAGGAAGCCGCGCGGATCCGGCTTGTAGGCGCCGACATCTTGAGCGGTGACCACGACGTCGAAGGGTGCCGCCAATGCGTTCATGCTGAGGTCGAGCGATGCGCGATCTACGTTGGACAAGATCCCCAGTTTGAACCGTGTGGAGAGTCGGTTCAGGGCGGCGCTTGAATCGGCGAATGGAGGCCACGCGCCCACGGACTCACCAAAGAGCTGCATTTCTCCCGAAGTGGCAATCGCATCGATGGCGTCAGAACACAGTGTCGTGCTCATGCGGTGCAGTACTCGTTGGAGGACTTGCGGGTAGGGCAGCGCGGGGTCCTCTATCTGCACTGCGGTTTCCTGGTTTGCGAACGCGGCATGCACCTCACTGTCAGTGAGTTGGAGTTGTGTGCGGGTGCGCCAGGGTTGCAGCGCGGTCAGGATGCCGGCTTCCCAATCGATCAGCGTGCCGTAGACGTCAAATGTCAGTGCATCGAAGGCTGAGGCATCGATGGCTGATGCATCAAAGGCAGAGGCTTCGGAGTCAGACCCGTTGTTCGGTGCTGGGTGATTCATCGAGACTCCAAGAGTCCGTGGACGAGCCCCCTCTGCGTGCGTCAGGGGCGAAGGTGGTACCGGTAACACCCAGGATCATCGACGAGAACGGCTTTTCGTGCACCCACGCCTTGGGGCGTGCGGAACTGCAGCTCGCCACTGCAGGGGATGGCTACGTCCAGCTCAAACTGGCCGTTTGGATCCACCGCGATTCTTCGGTCCAGACCGCGACCGGAGGTCGTGGCAATGGCTAGAACGACCGTCGTCCCTTCCGTATGGCTTGGCCCGACGATCCCACGCAACGTGGCGAAGGGCGCGCGATGCACGATGAGGGCGCCGAGGTCGAACGTCGACGCATCGTGGGCTAGCACCAAATGAGTTGGTGGGGGCCAATGCTCCAGCCGTGCCGGTCCGAGTGGATCCGCAGGCCGCGCGTTCCGCGGATCAAATTGCACGAGAATCGCTGTTGCTGGGAGGGCAAACGCGAACGTGCCTTCGGCGGTCGTGGACGTGCTGCCCAAGAGTCGGCCGTCGACTTGGCTGATGGCTTGAAGCGATGCCCCTTGCACGCATTTGCCGATGTGATCCACAACGACGCCGGTGACCTCCTTGTCCCGTGGCCAGAGCTCGATGGTTGTGAACGCTGTCCGCTCGGGCTCAACGCGGAGGTCTGGATGGTTGCGGATCCACCAGTGCTGCGCGCTCTGAGTGTCGAGCACTTGGAGTTCGACGGTGAACGATCCCGGTTGGACGAATTCGAACTGGAAGCATGCATCCACAACCGGCGCCGCTCGACTCGGGATGTTCGGGTCCTCTGGGACGAGCCAAGCGGTGGCGCTTGGTCTTGGCGAGTGAACAGATGTGGACGCACGCCACAAGACTTCGCCGAAGACCGTGCCTGGCGAGACCGCTGGGGCGGCTTCGACCGCAAACCCAGGGAGGCTGTCTGCGTGCCCAGCGCTCCGACCCTCCAAGAGCGTCGACTGCTGACGGGCTCGCTCGCTGACCGTGGCGCCCCGCGGGATGTCGACGGAATGCCGAAGGTCTGCGATCGCTCTGGGTGGACTCGCATCGTTAGGTGTGCCAAGGCTCGCGTAGCAAATGGCAGCGAGACAGGCCGCAGCAAGGCATCCTGCAGTAAGGCGGAACGCACTGAGACCGACGGAACGGGGGCGTTGGGCGACGTGGTGGTCGCGATTCAGCCCAGTCACCTTTCCGCGGGCTCCCAAAGGATCAGCGCCGGGCTCCGGAGAAGGTGAGGCGCGTGCCATCTGCCCCGACTCCGGTGCCGCTGACGGCTCCGGTCTGGAGAACCTGCAGGTCAAAGACGTCGCCATCAATGTCCGCTCCGACGATCCGAGTACTGGTCATATCAGCGGTACTCATCGTGAAGGCGGCGGTGGTGCCGGTGACCGGAAGGTTGATCGAGCCATCGCTGTTGATCACCATCACTAGGTTGGCGCCGCCGCCACCCATGATGGCGATGTCATACGTGCCGGGGTAGAGCGCGACGGAGGTCATGTCGAGGAACGATTCGAACGCGCCTTGTCGCGCTCCGCGATACGTCCCTTGGTTCATGAACACTGAACTCGTCCACGTGCCGTTGAGCTCACCGTTGCCGTTGCCAAACTGTCCGACAAAATCCGCACCGCTGGTGGTGTTGCCAAAGATCGATTCTCCCGCACTCGAAGTCGATCCGGACAGCCCGAGCTCATCGCCATCGTCGTCGATCGCATAGCCGAGCAGGGTGCCGTCGCGCGTCACCACCAACGCGAACGGAAACGTGCCGCCAAACGTCGCGTCGTTGTAGGTGCCGGTGTAGAGGCCCGCGTTGCGGTTGATCAAGTTGCCGCGGAGGTGATTCCTCGCGGCGACGACGGAGACCAAGCTGTTCGCACCGGCCGCTGCGACGATTGCCGCAACGTTGCTGTCGGCTTCGAACTGGGCTTGCGGCAGCTGAACGTCCGCCGAGATGCTGGCGAGCGCAGTGCGCAACGAGTCGGAGATTGTGATCCCGTTTGCCGGGTTGGAGTCGGAGTCACAGGTCTGCAGGAGGCGGGCGATGTTCGTGACGACCGGATCGGTTTCGTTGAATGCGCCGGCCACGAGATCTACCGGAGAGACCAAGGCCGCACCCGCTGCACTGCCGAGCGAGGTCCCACCCAAGCGAAACTCCACCGGACCCCCGCCGAAGCTGAAGCGGCCTTCTGAATCGGTGACCCCAGCCGTGGTTCCCTGCTGGTAGTCCAGACCCGCTACCGGCCCATCGTAGAAGAGACCGGCGCCGCCGCCGCCTCCACCGCCACCTCCGCCGCATGCGGCGCCTCCAAAGAGGATGAGGGAAGCGAGAATGCTGGGAACGGCCCTTCGGACCGCCGACATGCGCGGCGAGTCCTCGCGGGGGATCTGACGAAGAGAGAGATGGCAGCGCGGTTCTTGCATGCATGCCTCGCGCCAGGAGGAGCGCGCATATCCACAGGACTTGCGAAGTTTTTCTCCCCCTCTCGCCGGCAGACGGTCAGGCGCAACTACGCTTTCTGTCATGAGCGTCGACCCGTCGAACCTGAAGTCTGCAGCGTCCGCCGGTCCGGCTGGGCGGGCGACGGGGCAGATGAGAGAGGACGGGGCATCGGGCACCAATCCCGAGTCGGTGCACGCTGACCCTTCGCCTGGCCCCGCAGAACAGTGGACCGACCATCGCTACGAACAGCTGCGCTTGGCCGCGGTTGCTTTGATGCGTGGAGAGTCGCCGGGTCACACGCTGCAAGCGACCGCGGTTGCCCACGAGGCGTATCTGCGGCTGTGTGACCAGCGGAAGCCGTGGTCCACCGGGGATGAGTTTCGCGCCGTCGCGGCGACGACGATTCGGCGAGTTCTCGCGGACTACGCCCGCCGCAAGCAGAGGTTGTGTCGTGGAGGCGATCGAAAGCGCGTGGATTGGAGTCTCGCTGTCGGCGGTGGTGACGAACTGGACAGCTACTTCGCGCGCAACGATGCGGGTCGGCTGGTGGAACTCTCCGACATGCTTGAACGGCTTGCGACGCTCGACCCTGTGCACGCGGCGGTGGTGGACATGAAAGTGTTCGGCAATCAAACTTTTGCCGAGATTGGTGAAGCGTTGGATATGTCCTCCAGCAAGGCTCATCAGGACTGGCACACGGCCAAGGCGTGGCTGCTTGACGAGCTCTCGCCCGACTCATGAACGAGCAGCAGCGGTATGGTCGCATGCACGCCGCGTTCTCGCGCGCTCGAGATGCCAAGACGGCTGCTGCACGTGACGCTCTGCTGACGGAGCTCTGTGGCGAAGATCTGGCGCTTCGCGAGCAAGTCGAACGGATGCTTCGCCGTGATGCATCGCTGGAGGAGAGTGGCGGCGAATCCCGGGGGCAATCGACGGACGCCATCGATCGCTGGAACACTCAAGAGCTGCAAGAGCAGCTGATCGCGGCACCCGCGGACATCACGGGCGAGTTTGGTCGCTACCGGATCGACAAACGTGTGGGCGAAGGGGGAATGGGGGTGGTCTATCGAGGGACTCACCTTGGTCTGAACCGGACGGTGGCAATCAAGATGCTGCGCATCGCTGCACCGTCGATGCGTGACGAACAGCGCCTGATTCAAGAGGGTCGCCTCTTGGCGAGTCTGGATCACCCGGGGCTGGCGGCTGTCTTCGACATCGGAACCATCGACACAGTGGAGGGGCCGCAGCCCTTCTTGGTGATGCAGTTCATCGACGGCGTGCCGATGCGTGAAGAGTGCGCCGGTCGCGAACCGCTGGTGATCGCGGGACTCATGGCGCAGGTCTGCGACGCTGTGGGGTACGCCCACGCCCGCGGCGTGACACATCTGGATCTCAAGCCTGCGAATCTTCTGGTGGAGGCTCCAGACGATGCATCTGGACTTGGCCGTCCTCGTGTCATCGACTTCGGTGTGGCGCGCACGCGCCAGGAGCTTGGTGATCCTGCTAAACCGGCAGCGGGAGGCACGCCGCAGTATCTAAGTCCCGAGATGGTTGGTGGTGAGGAAGTTGGTGCATGGAGCGACGTGCACACGCTTGGGTTGACCCTCTGGGAGCTGTTGTGTGGGAAGCCGCCCTATTCCCTCGACGGATGTTCGTTTGTCGAAGCAGCGTCGATCATTCGCGCGGGTGTCGCCGAAGATGGTGCGTTGTTGCGGGCGGGTGTCCCGAAAGAACTCGCCGCGGTGGTGCTTCGAGCCTTGGATCCGACCCCTTCGCTTCGCTACAAGAATGCGCGCGACATGGCGAGTGCGTTGCGAGGTTGTCTCGGCAGTTCGAACCCAAATGCGGCGCCGCTCCAATCGCAAGGCGATCCGCCAGAGGGCGTTGATGGCGCAATCGCCGGTCAGTCTGGCGCGAGCAGCAAGGTTCCGAGCTTCCGGACGTTGCTTTGGATCGGGCTCAGTCTCCTGGGATTTGGGCTGGGGGCGTTCGCTTGGACGAACATCTCGAACGCCCGATCTTGGGCAAACTCTCTCGCGGAGAACCTCCGCAGCGGGAATCTTCC
The DNA here is from genome assembly GCA_965534055.1 of uncultured bacterium. GTDB lineage: Bacteria > Planctomycetota > UBA1135 > UBA1135 > UBA2386 > CBESZZ01. The sequence continues at coordinate 8,956 of CBESZZ010000058.1, forward strand.
AGCCCTTGTCGACGCGAGTCGCTTCGAGCCCATGGCGGGGCAATGGATGCTCGATGCGAGCACTCGCACGGCATGGAGTGCGCCGAACTCTGGCTTCGCGGATGTTGTGGATCGTGCGAAGCAAGGGCGACTCTCCGAAGCGCAGCGGCGCGCGTGTGCGTATCTAGAACGCGATGGCTTCGCGGCGCATCCTTGGCTCACGCGTTTCGTTGCCGCCGGCATTCGCGGCGAGGCTGGTTGGGATCGAATGCGCGCGCTCGCGTTGGTTGCGAGGGTCTGTTTCGAGAACCCCGCGAACGACCAAACTGCGGTTGCCGCAGCGGCTCCTGTGCGCGACGCGATCTGGTCGGTGCACGGGGGGCTCTCCCCTGCGGAGCACTGGCACGCGCTGGTGTTGTTGGCTGGATGTGGTACTCCGTCAGACGCCGCGCAACTCGCACAGTGGTTGGTTGCCGCTGACCGGGAGACGATTGGAAGCTCTGACGACGATGCTCTAGAAACCGTGCGTCTGGCCATGATCGCGGTCCACTCCATCGCACAGCGCAGCGCCCTGTGTGGGCAGGTTGCAGCGTGGTGTCGACTCGCAGATGAGGACTGGTTCGAGAGCCTGTTTCGTGCTGCAAAGCCGCTAGAGCAACACAGCCTGTTTAGTCAGGTGCGCTTGGAAATCAGCGTGCTCCTGTTGAGCGATGCACTGACTCGTCGTGGTGCAGATGTCGCGCCGCTGGTTGGTCCTGCGGCGTGGTCTGAAGATGACCAGTTGCGAGCGGCGCGGGGAGACTCCACGTTGTTGGACGACTGGCCGGGCTTGCTCGGTCGCCTGATGCCCATGGGTGTCTCTCGCTCATACACGCTGAATGGCCTCTCGAGAGTTGCGCAGGTCTTGGAGTTTCTGCGCTTTGGTTCGAATGCGGCCTCGATCAGCGATGCATCATTGGCGCGCTACATCGATTCGGCCGTGGACCTGGCCGTGACGGCAACGCTCCAGGGCGAAGTAGAGAATTCGAGCGTGCGGGACTGGGCAAGGGAGCAGTTGGACAAGCTTCGGGCACAAGCTCGAACGTTCGCCACAGGGTTGCGCGGCTTCTATGACCCGGACCTGGATACCCACCTAGGCGTGACCCTGAACGAAGCGCCGACACCTCTGCAGGAGATTCCCATCGAAGTGGATGTTCCGGACCCTGAAGGGCTTTACTGGCACGTGACCCATGGTGGCGTGCGTGTGGGTTTTGCCGATCAGCGCGTGCGATGGTCGCACGCGACGGCCATGCGCGACGAAATTCATCCGGAGTTGGCGCTCGCGCGGCTCGGGCCAGGTGCACCGTCTGCGCTGGTGTTGGACTTCTCGATCGATGGGCCCACGACGGGTGAGCCGACGCTTGCGATCTCCGCGATCAAAGCCAAACGGAGATACCTGCCGCGGTTTGGCCGAGCGCGACTCGACGTGCTCTTAGACAACCGACGAATCGGTAGCGTGGACATCGAAGGGGTGGCGGGTCGGCCGATTCGGCTGGTGTTGAGTCCGACGCAGCTGTCGACGGGTGCGCATCAGCTTCGCCTGGTGCTCGCGGAAGAATCGACCACTACCCTGCGTCTCACAACGGTCTTTCTGCGGGGTGTGTAGTTTGGTTCATCGACAGCCCTAACGTGTGGCTGTGCGCCGACGCGTGTCGGTTGCGCAGCTTCGGAATCCATCCCTCGCATCCAGGTGCATCCATGACTGACGAACAACCCCAAGCAACCGAAGGCGGGTGCCTCTGCACCGCCGTTCGCTTCTCCCTCATCGGCCCTGTGCTCGGATTTCAGTATTGCCACTGTTCACGGTGCCGACGGTTCACCGGGAGTGCACACGCGTCGAACCTGTTTCTCGCGCCGACCGACTTGGCTTGGACAAAGGGCGAGAGCGAGCGCGGGACCTACATGCTCGACGCGACCCCGAAGTTCCCCACGTCGTTTTGCAAGACGTGCGGGTCGGGGCTGCCCACGATGTCGTCCACCGGCAACTACTGGGTCGTGCCCGCGGGATCGCTGGACGGCGATCCACCG